>CAZSMW010000028.1:0-2629 GCA_964607985.1 uncultured Eubacteriales bacterium | reverse complement strand
TCATTGTACTTACAGAGGTTACGATATCTATTCAATGGGGCTTCCTAGCTCAGGCGGCATAGTACTTACGGAAATGTTGAATATTCTGGAAGGCTATAATCTGAAGGACATGGGGCATAACACTGTCCAATACTTGCATGTGTTAAGTGAAGCTATGCGTTTGGCATTTCTTGACAGGGCAAGGTATTTAGGCGATATAGACTCAAATCCAAGTATTCCATTAGACATGCTTTGCTCTAAAGAGTATGCATTGAATCTACGCAGTATGATCCGAATGGATAAAGCCTCAAATAGTAAGATTGAAGATGTAGAGCAATTACCCGAAGGTTCTCATACGACACACCTTTCAGTCATGGATTCGGAAGGCAACGCAGTATCCCTGACGTATACAATTGAAGGCTGGTTTGGTTCTGAAATTGTAGTCGATGGAGCAGGCTTCTTATTAAATAATGAGATGGGAGATTTTAATCCGATTCCAAGTAAAACAGATGAAAAAGGGAACATCGGGACCAGTCCAAATTTAATAGCGCCTGGAAAAAGGATGTTGTCAAGTATGTGTCCTACAATTATTCTAAAAGATAAACAACCATTTATTATTATTGGAACTCCTGGTGGTCGAACGATACCAAATACAGTGTTGCAAGTCGTTTTAAATCTAATTGATTTTAATATGAATATCTCTGAGGCTATTTTGCATAAACGTATTCATCACCAATGGCTCCCTGATATAACATATTTAGAAGAAGGAGTCCTTTCAACTGATTCACAACAATTATATGAAAAAATGGGGCATAAAACGGAAACGGACTATGGTATGAAGGATAATGATGCGATGGGAATAGTTGTTGATAGAAAGAAAAATACATTTTTCGGGACAGCTGATTCTCGCAGCCACGATGGATTGGCAATTGGCTATTAGCAATATTAAAAAATAGAATACTTCTACCAAAACCTGACAAACAACGAAACTCTCTCATTTGCGTGCATTCTAACCATGCGCTCCCGCCCAAAAGACGGCGGGCAAGCAAGCTCAGTTTGTCCAGAAGAACGCATCACAGCCGGAGGCCTGAGATTGTCATTGTGCGAAGTGCAAAACAACTTTTTACATAAAGATAGTTTATTTATCAAGGAGCGCACTGCAGTGCCGCAGTCCCCAACAAAAACATTTGGGGGATAAAGAAGCGGAAGCCATGGCCGGAGCCGGGGAAAAAAGCGCTTAGACCGTCATCGCGAAGGTGATCGAAACGATCGAGAAGGAGCCCCTGGCCCGAATCGACTATGTAGAGATCGTTAGCATAGGCGACCTCGCTCTCTTGGAGAGGATCGAAGACGAAGCGCTCATCGCGCTGGCCGTCTTCATCGGAAAGACTCGCCTGATCGACAACATTCGGATTTCGAGCCGAGGATAGAGGTGAAATCGAAGGCTTTAAAAAATCTTCATGACCAGAGTAAAACCGGCCGAGATAGCGAAGACGATGACAGCCAGGGTGAAAATTATCATCCCCAGGGTGGGGGCGTACTTGAGGAAGTTCCTGTAAACGCGGACGATTGCGATCTTGAGAATCAGGAGAACAACAAAGGCGATGGCCAGGACGACGTGAAATCCGGCCCTGATGGGCATGGCGTCTCCCATCTGGGCCAGGAATCTCGCCCCCAGGTAAATCAGGGGTACCAAGAGGATGCTGATGAAGATCCCTGCCGCCCGGTGAATCTTTCTCAGCTTGGCCGGGTCCGTTTTCTTTTCGGGTTTCCCCATCAGGGTCATCATGCTCAGGAACGACGTCAACGCCGCCGCAAGGAAGGCGCTGCCGAGAACGGTCTTCAGAAAATAAGGGGACATGCTGCTTCCCGGACCCTATTCCTGGTGGTAATTCGGGGCTTCCTTGGTGATGACCACGTCATGGACGTGGCTCTCCTTGAGGCTGGCCTGGGTGATCTTGATGAACTTGGCCTTGGCCTGGAGCTCAGGGATCGACCGGCATCCGGCGTAGCCCATGCCCGCCTTGAGCCCGCCGACGAGCATCTGGACGATGGACGTTGTGCTCCCCTTGTAAGGCACGCGGCCTTCGATACCCTCGGGAACCAGCTTGTCCTCGGTGGACACCTGGTCCTGGAAATAGCGGTCCAGGCTCTTGCCCTCTTTCATCGCCTCGAGCGAGCCCATGCCGCGGTAGGTCTTATAGGCCCGGCCCTGATACATAACGACCTCGCCGGGAGCTTCGTCCGTCCCGGCCAGAAGGTTTCCCAGCATGACCGAGCTGGCCCCCGCCCCGATGGCCTTGGCGATGTCGCCCGAGAATTTGATGCCGCCGTCGGCGATGAGGGGAATGCCCGCCTTGCTTGTAACCTTGAAGACGTCGGAGATGGCCGTCATCTGGGGGATGCCGGCGCCGGTGATGATCCGGGTGGTGCAGATCGAACCCGGCCCGACCCCGACCTTCACCGCATCCACGCCGAGTCCGACCAGCTCTTCGGCGGCCTCAGTCGTTCCGATGTTGCCGGCGACAAGCTCCTGACCCGGGAACTCCTTCCTGATCATCCGGACCGTGTCCAAGACCCTCTGGGAGTGGCCGTGGGCATTATCGACGACGAGGACGTCGCACTTGGCGGCGACCAGGGCCTTGGCCCG
>CAZSMW010000027.1:0-1551 GCA_964607985.1 uncultured Eubacteriales bacterium | reverse complement strand
TCGCTCATCTCAACTCTCCCTCAGCCGATCTGACCCGTCCATCATATCCCAATATAAATCAGGGACACAATCCCAATTTCCGAATTTTATGAATCTCCCCAGGGAAAATCCTCGGATATATTAATTCGGAAATTGGTATTGTGTCCCTGATTTGAAATCCGCGGCCGTTCCGGGTACAATGCCTTTCAAATCCTGAATTAAGGGAGAGCGAAAAATGGCAAAAAAGAACCTGGCGATAGGTTGTCTGGTCGTCCTGGTATTGGCCGCGGTCCTCATCTTCTCGGCCGGGACCGGGACGTATAATAGCCTGGTCAAGCTCGATCAGGGGGTGAGAGCGCAATGGGCCCAGGTCGAGAACGTCTACCAGCGGCGGGCGGACCTCGTCCCGAACCTGGTCGAGACGGTCAAGGGCGCGGCCAACTTCGAAAAATCGACCTACACGGCCGTGACCGAGGCCCGGGCCAAGGTCGGCCAGATGAAGATCGACGAGAGTGTTGTGAGCAATCCTGAGGCCCTGGCCAAGTTCCAGCAGGCCCAGGACGAGCTGGGCGGCGCCATCGCGCGGCTCCTGGTGGCCGTAGAGGCCTATCCCGATCTCAAGGCGACCCAGAACTTCCGCGATCTCCAGACCCAGATCGAGGGGACGGAGAACCGGATCACCGTGGAGCGCCAGCGGTTCAATGAGACGGCCCAGGCCTTCAACACCAGGCGCCAGAGCTTCCCGACCGTCCTCATCGCGGGAATCTTCGGCTCGCGGTTCGCCGAGAAGGTTTATTTCAAGGCCCTGGCCGGGGCCGAGACGGCGCCTAAAGTCCAGTTCTAAATTTTGTTCAAGAATCGTTCGGTCACCGCGTTCCTGGGGATTTTGCTGTTTGCCGGCCTTGCCGGGACGGCTTTCGCCCAGAACGCGGACATTCCGAGGTCGCCCGACCGCTGGGTTACGGACAAGGCCGGATTCCTGTCCGCGGCGACGGTCGATGAGCTCGATTCCCGGCTCGAAACCTTCGAGCGGACGACGGGACGCCAGATCATCGTCTATATCGATAAGACGACGGGGGGGGCCCCCCTCGAGGAGTGGGCGTCGAAGGCGTTCCAAGCCTGGAAGGTCGGCCGAAAAAGTCTGGATGACGGCCTGGCCGTCTTCATCATGGCCGAGGACAGAAAAGTGCGCGTCGAGGTCGGTTACGGACTCGAGGAACTCGTCCCCGATATCACCGCCGGCCGCATCATCAACGACATCATGGTCCCGGCCATCCGGAACGGGGAGAACGACGCGGCGGTCGCCGGGGCCGTCAACGCCTTCCTGCGGGCGATTGCGGGGGAAGGCGCAGCGGGCGCCGAGGCGGGGTCGGGGGAGGCGCAGGGTGCCGCCCGGGCGAAGAACGGTTATTCGAAAGGACAAAAGGTCCTTTCCGTCATCGCGATCGTCTTCTTCCTGATCCTGTTCATCACCAACCCGCGCCTGGCCTTGTGGCTTCTCTTCAGTCTTCTCTCCGGCGGAGGCGGCGGCCGGGGCGGACGGGGAGGGGGCTCGTTCGGCGGCGGGGGCGG
>CAZSMW010000026.1:0-2888 GCA_964607985.1 uncultured Eubacteriales bacterium | reverse complement strand
ACGACCGGCTGGACCTCTTCGACATCCCCGGGGGCTGGGACTACCGGACGCCCGAGCAGTTCATGCCGCCGGAGTGGGTAACGATCGACGGCAAGCGGGTGCCCTGGGAGACCTGCCAGACGTTCAGCGGATCCTGGGGGTACTACCGGGATGAGGGCACATGGAAGAGCGTCCGCCAGCTTGTCGTCATGCTCATCGAAACAGTCAGCAAGGGCGGTAACCTGCTCCTTAATGTGGGCCCCACGGCCCGAGGATTGTTCGACGACAGGGCGACGGAACGGCTGAAGGGCATGGGCGAGTGGATGAAGACCAACAGCCGGTCCATTTACGGCTGCACGCAGGCGCCCGAAGCCTTCAGGACGCCCGCGAACTGCCTCCTGACCTACAGCCCTGAGATGAAGCGCCTCTACGTCCATGTCCTGGAGTGGCCCATGGGCGTCCTGGCTCTGGACGGCTATGCCGGCAAAGTCGCTTACGCCCAACTCCTCAACGACGCCTCGGAGGTCAAGTTCTCCGAGAACTTGGAAACGGGATATTTGCCCGGAAAGAGTCAAGGCCGGGCTTCGAACACGCTCATTCTCCGGCTTCCGGTCAGGCAGCCGAACGTCACCGTCCCCGTCATCGAACTCTTTTTAAAATAATTGTGGCCGCACGCGTTAGGCTGCGTTTAAGCCAGTTCAGTTTGCCGGCGCCGCAAGCTTGAGTTTGCGTTAATGCAATATTGGTTAATGTAACCGTTGGCCTGCAGCCGCAAGCTTTATTAGCAGACTTTAGCCTGTGCTGACGCCATATCGTAAACTGATACAACAATGAGGCGGTCTCCATGACGCAACAAAGCACGGCAAAATATTCCCCTCTGTTCATCATCTTATCCCTCTTCATGGCGCTGCCCGCCCTTCTCCATGCCGAGACCAAGAACTTCTATTTTCCCGAGGTCCGGATCGACATCAACGTCGAGCAAGACGGCTCTTTTGTCTTTGACGAATACCGCACCTTCGACTTCCAGGGAAAGTTCTCGTGGGCGTCGCTCTGGATCCCGCTTCGGGTCAATCGGCAGGGATATGACTATGGCATCGCCATTGAAGATTTCAGCATCACCGACGATCAGGGAGGCGCCTTGCAAACGGAAGCGTCTGTCAAGGACGGCACCTATATGGCCAAATGGTATTTCTCGGCCCGGAATGAGAAGAAAACGTTCCATATTCATTACCGGGTGAGGAGGGGGATCGTCAGCTATCCTGACGTCACAGAACTTTACTGGCAGGTTATCGGCAGCGGCTGGGAGAAGCCCACGGGCAAAGCGACGGTCAACGTCCATCTTCCCGAGGCGGTAGCGAAAAAGGACGACATCCGCGTTTATGGACACGGGCCGCTTTCCGGCTGGGCGGAGATCGTCGACGAAAGAACGGCCAGGTTCACGGCAACCGATATCGGATCGCGCCAGTTCCTGGAGGTCCGGATCATTTGGCCGACGGGTCTGGTCGGCGGCGTGTCTTCGACCCGGCACACTCTCGAGTCCATAAAACGAGAGGAGACCGAGTTCATTCAACAGACCATAGATCGCGCCCGGAGGGCCCAGGAAGCCCGGCGAAGGGCCATGAAAACCTTTCTAAGGTTGGCCGGAATATGGACTCTCTGGATCCTCCTCGGTCCGTTCCTCTGGCTCTTATTTTACTTACACTTCTGGAAAAGGATCGGAAAAGATTATAGGTTCGACGACATCCCTGAATATTTCAGGGAGCTGCCGTCCGATCTTCCCCCTGCCCTGGTTCAGGTTCTGCTTCGAGAAGGGCGCGCTGTGATCCCCAGTTCTTTCACGGCCACGCTGTTCGACCTGGCCAGACGGGGTTTCATCGAGATTGAGGACAGGGCCGTGGAGAAAAGAAAGCTCTTAGGGGTGAAGCAGGACATTGAGTCCATCGCGACCCTGCGGAAGGACATCTCTTCCGATACCGGACTGCGGGCATATGAAGAGGACCTCCTCGGACTTCTCTTCACCACGGTCGGAGAGACCGACGGCCGGAAAGGGGCCCGGCTCAACCTGGACGACCTGAAAGATTACCTGAAGAAGAAACCTCAGAAGTTCCAGACCTGGTACCTGGCCTGGGTCAAGAGCATCAAGGAGGAGGCCAAGCCGCTTCAGTTCATCGAGCCGGAGAGCCTCAGAGCCCGCAACATTTTCCTGATCGTGTCCCTGCCTATCGCCATCCTGACCCTTAACCCACTGCTTGTCATCATCGTTTCCGTCCTTATCCCCAAGATGAAACGCCGCGCCTTCAAATGGGCCCGGGAGAATGAGATGTGGAAGGCTCTTCGCCGCTTCCTGGGCGACTTCTCTGAATTCAAGGAGCTTCCTCCGGAAGCCTACAAGCTTTGGGAGCACTACCTCGTCTTCGGCATCCTCTTCGGCAATGCCAAGAAGATCGTCAAGATGCTCCCGATGATCCTCAAAGACGAGCGGGCGGTGGCGCCCGTTTGGTATTATGGTTATAGCCGGATGGCTTTCATCGGCTCCGGCGGCCTCGAGAGCATGATCGCGACGATCGAACATGTCTCCTCGTCCATCGCTCAGGCCAGCACCTCGGCCGCCCATTATTCTTCGGGGGGAGGGGGAGGGTTCAGCGGCGGAGGGGGCGGGGGGGGAGGAGGAGGAGGAGGAGGGGCGGGGTGACGCGGCCGCGCCTTCCGCTGGCCGCGGCCTTTTTCGCGGCCGTCATCTGCCTTCTCGCGGTCCTCTGCAAGGGCCCGTCCGACGAGGCCCGTATCCGCGCCCACATCGAAGGGGCCGCTTCCCTGGCCGAAAAACGGGACGTCGAAGGGCTCATGTCACTCTTCGCTCCGGACTATGCCGATTTTCAGGGCCGGGACAAGGCCGGCACGGTCCGGCT
>CAZSMW010000025.1:0-5250 GCA_964607985.1 uncultured Eubacteriales bacterium | reverse complement strand
GGCCTGAGGAGCCGAGAAGGGCGCGAGTCTCAGGCGATCTGGAGCGGAGACGAGGCCGCCCGCAAACCCCCGTAGCGGAGGGGGACCCCGTCGGCTTGTCCGACGGGGGGAACCGACGGGACTGGTTCCCTGGGGGCCGGGGGAGTGAGGGCGGCTTCAGGCCGCTTAAAGTCAGATATCAAACTATTTAATGCGTTCGTATTAGTTCCAGGGGGTCCGGGGGAAAAGGGCGGCCTCGTCTCCGCACCTAGACCATCACATCATTCCCAGGGTCCATGGGAGCACACCGCGGGAATTATCCCGCTTAAAATCTTAATCCAAGCTCCCTGAGCTCAGAGGCCAGGTCGGTCGTGGGCGCGTAAACGACACCCTTCATGCCGAACGACACCGCGACCGCCACATTCTCCGGAAGGTCGTCGATGAAGACGCACTCTTCCGCAGCGCATCCGGCCCGCCTCGCCGCCTCCCGGTAGATCCCGGGCTCGGGTTTGGTCAAGCCAAGCTCGTAAGAAAGGACATAGTCGTCGAAGATCAGGATCTGGGAGAATTTCTTTCTAACGAACCCGAACCGCTCCGGGTCGGTATTGGAGAGAAGGAGGAGCTTCGAACCGATCGGCTTTACCCGCTTCAGAACCTCCAGGGCCGACGCGTTAAGCCAGAAGATATCGTTATAGATCGCGAAGAACTCTTCCCGGGACATCCGGACGTCAACGGCCGTGACGATCCGCTCATAAAACTCGCAGGGAGGGATCCCTCCCTTGTCGAAGGCCGTGATAAGGTCCATGTTCCAATGGGCGGCCTCCTTGATCCTGTCGATGGAAAGGCCGCACCGCGCGCTGAGCTTGCGCAAGAAGATGTCGTTGTCGAACCACAGGACGACGTTGCCCAGGTCGGAGATGACGGCCCGGATCATGCCTTCGCGCTCTCCAGCCCGCCGCCCTCTTTCGCGTCCGCCCGCTTGAGGAGCACCGCGAAGAGCAGGCCCAGGAACCCGAGGCCGGCGAACATGAGGGACGAAGCCGTGTAGCTCTTGGTCGCGTCGCGCAGCAGCCCGTTCAAGAGCGGGAAGACCCCAGGCCGATGTTCTGGATGGCGGTCATCAGGCCGAAGGCCGTGCCCGTCCTGTCCTTGCGGACGATGAGCGGAATGGAAGGCCACATGGCGGCCGGGACGAGGACGAAAGCGGCCCCGAGCAGGGCCATCGGCCAGGCCGGGTAGAGCCGGGTCAGGCCCATGATCAAGTGGCACGGGATGAGGATGAGCGAACCCCAGATCATGAGCGTCGCCCGCTTACCGATTTTGTCCACGAGGCTCCCGGCGAACGGGGCGAGGATCATGGAGGCGAAGACGATGATCGAAGAGATGCCGCCCGCGGTCGTGAACATGTGGAAGAGGTTGTTGAAGACCTGGTGGAGGAACGATCCTCCGGTCACAGCCGTCCGGGCGATCCCCCACTTGTCGACGAAGAAGTCGGTGGACAGGGTCGTGAACGGGAAGATGGCCGCGTAGAAAGTGAAGCAGAGGAAGGTCACGTACCAGAACGTCGGCTTGAACTCCTTGATGTCCCTGAAGTTGATCTTGTCGCCGGCGCTCTCGTTCTTGAGGTCGAGGACTTTCTCCCCCTTGCGGTCCATGAGGATGTAGAAGACGTTCCCGAGGAGCGAGATCGCGCAGGCCCCGACGGCCGCGAGCAGGGCGTAGCGGTGGCTCCCGAAATACTTGGTGATCAGCTCGCCGGTATTGAAGGCGAAGAGCGATCCGACCCGGCTCACGGTCAGGGTCGCGCCGAAGGAGAAGGCCAGCTCCTTGTTCCGGAACCAGCGGGCCAGCATGGAGCTCTGGGCGACGACGAGCGGCTCGGACCCCGCCCCGAAGATGAACCGGCCGAGGAAGAAGACGGGGATGCTCTTGGCCTGCCAGACGATGGCCGCGCCCGCTATGACGAGGATGGAGAAGAGGAAGCTCGCCTTGCGCGTCCCGAGCTTATCGATGAGCATGCCGCCGAGGAGGACGGCCATGACCGCGGCGATGCTGTACATCGTGAAGAACGTCCCGACCGTGCCCCTGGCAATTTTGAGTTCCTGGACGAGCGTCGGAGCTATGGCGCCCACGATGTCGTAGGCGAAATAGGAGCCGAAGGAGAGGGAGGCGATGAAGAAAAGGTTCAGGAAGCGGTAGAACCGCCTCGAGGGATGGAAGAAGCCCACTGCCTGGTCGAGGATCTCGGTCATTCGGTCACGCTTCCTTTCAGACGGAACGTCAAGGGGAAAATATAACAGCTGCCGTCGGGGTGTCAACCCGAAACTTCCGACTCCCCCGGAATTTCACGGCAAACGAGGGCGTCCGGGGCGTTCTTGCTTTCCTCCGCCATGTTTTGGTCTAATAGGGGCCAAGGTGGAAGGAGCGGCGTCATGAAAGAGAATCCGTTCCCGGGCACAGCCAATCTGGAGCGCTGGGAAAGTCCGATCCGAAAAACGCTGAGCGGCCTGAAGAAGCGAAGGATCCTGGAACGCATCGTCGCCGGGGACTGGACGGTCTGGAAGGAAGAAGACCGCGAGATCAGTAACCGCCTCGGCTGGCTCGATCCCCTTCCGAGGGCCGCGACGGAACTTGCGGAGATCGATGGGTTCGTCCGAGGGGCCCGCAGGGATGGTCTCAGCCGTGTTCTTCTGTTGGGAATGGGAGGCTCGAGCCTCGCGCCGGAGGTCTTCGGCCGCTTATTTCGGACCCGGAGGGGGTTCGCGACGCTCGACATTCTTGACACGACGTCTCCCGGCGCCGTGGGCCGCACGGGCCGAAGTCTCGATCCGGCGAAAACCCTGTTCATCGTCTCCTCGAAATCCGGGACCACGGTCGAAACGATTTCCCTGTTCAATTATTTTTACGCCCTGACGCGCGACAGGCTGGGGGCCGTCCGAGCAGGATCGCGTTTTGCCGCGATTACGGACCCGGGAACCCCCCTCGAATCGCTCGCCCGACGTCTCGGCTTCCGGCACGTGTTCTCCGGCGACCCGGCCGTCGGCGGCCGGTTCTCCGCCCTGACCGTTTTCGGACTCGTCCCGGCCGCCCTCAAAGGGATCGATATCGACAGGGTCCTGGCCAAAAACGATAGTACCATCCGGGCATGTCGGTCCTCGGACCCGGAAGCGAACCCGGCGGCTTTTCTTGGAACCGTCCTCGGTGTCCTGGCCGTCCGCGGCGTCGATAAAGCAACCTTTCTCGTGTCCCCGAGGGTTCGGAGCCTCTCCGCCTGGCTTGAACAGTTGATCGCCGAGAGCACGGGGAAGGAAGGCCGGGGGATCCTTCCCGTCCCCGAGGGCGCCGCCGAGGAGCCGCACTCCTACGGCCGCGATCGTCTTTTTATTCACATCCGGTCCGGAGAGGATGGGAGCTTGGACAGGGGCATCGGGCGGCTCCGGAAGTCCGGGTTCCCGATCGTTTCCATGACCATGAAAGATGTCACTTCCCTGCCAGGCCATTTTTATCTTTGGGAGATGGCGACGGCAGTGGCGGGACATATCCTCGGGATCAACCCTTTCGATCAGCCCGACGTCGAGTCGACCAAGAAAAAAACAAAAGAAGCCCTGAGCACAGAAGGACAAGCGGGTCGGGGCAAGAGAAACGAAATAAAAGAAAACTTGGGAGGCTTCCTGTCCGGGGCCCGCGGTGGGGATTACGTCGCCATCCAAGCCTTCCTCGATCCCGTCCCGGCGATCGGTCGCGCCCTCAACAACCTCAAGGACAAGATCCGGGAAAGGACCGGGCTTCCCGTGACCCTCGGATTCGGGCCTAGATATCTCCACTCCACGGGACAGCTCCACAAGGGTGACGCGGGCCGGGGACTCTTCATCCAACTGACTTCTGAGACGAAAACCGACGTTCCCATCCCTGAGGTCGACGGGGTCCGCCCGGCGAGCTCCTTCGGCGCGCTTTTTTCAGCCCAAGCCTGGGGAGACCGGATGGCCCTCAGGGAAGTCGGCCGCCGGGTCATCCGCATCGATTTGGGAGAAGACTCGCGGATCGGCCTTCGCAGCCTCCTCCGGGATTAACGTTTTCACTCCCCGGGAAATCGAATTGTGATCCCCGGACAGCCGGGGACCTCGGAACCTAATACGAACGCAATAAAAGAAGTTACAATGTATGAACGGCACTGAATGCCGTCCTCAAGCCCCCGTAGCGGAGGGGGGACCCGTCGGCTTTTTCGACGGGGGGAACCGACGGGACTGGTCCCCCGGGGGCCCAAACTATTTAATGCGTTTGTATTAGTACAGTCCGCAGAAAACGATGTCGGCGTGGAAAAGTTCCCGGCTCTTGGTGCGGACCTTCTTGTCCACGGTATCCTTGATGTCCAGATAGAACCAGAACTTGTCGAATAGCCTCAGCTTGTTCATGTAGTAATTGGCATAATCCGTGAACTTGTCGATGATGATCTTCCCGACTTCCTTGTTCTTTTCATCGGTCAGGAGGATGGTCGCGGGGGTCGTGTCCTTCTGGATCTTTCCGTAAATCCTGACCTTGCCCTTGCCCTCCCATTCCTCATTCTTGAGGGCGTTGGTGATTTTCAGCTCCTGGAAGCCGTCTCTGGTCTGGGGGTCGAGATAGTCGTCCAAAACCAGGTCCTGGGTCCGGGTGAAAACGTTCCTGAAGGATCCGGAAGCGTCCTTCATCTCGATGCTGTCGGCGCGGAAGATCGAGGGCTTGTCGGCAAGCAGCTCGCCCTTCACCTTGATGTCCTTGCCGGTGAGATTGGATGCGTCGCCGGATTCGATCTGTCCCTGGACGGCGATGTCGAAGCCCTGAGCGCTCGGAAGATAAAAGTACTTGCCGAGGCCGATCTTGACCGCGCCTTCGAACTCGCTGGCGGGTTTCGCCGGGACGGCCTGCTCTCCGCCGGCCTTGGCGGCTTCGGTCTTCTCCTGACCGAACATCCCGCCGGCCATCAGGAAGACGATGCCCAATACCAAACCGAAGATACCGATGATCCTTTTACTCGAAGCCATGGCTCTAACCTCCAAAAGGTCTTTAGCCTGTCTTTATACCACTAGCTACGGAAAAAGTAAAGAAAAAAGTTCTCTTCCTTTTAATGCGCTTCGATGGACGCATTTCTTTCCGCGTGAGAAGAAATTCTTGGCTCGGGACGCGCCCTCCGTCGGCCATGATAGGAGGGCATCTCCTGTTGCTCTGCCCACGTCTTTGAATTGCCGCAGCCCGCTCAAGGCGCAAGAGAACCGGGAGATAAAGGAATGGGCC
>CAZSMW010000024.1:0-2698 GCA_964607985.1 uncultured Eubacteriales bacterium | reverse complement strand
AGGCATTTCTACTCGCTGAAACAAACGATCGGGAAGCTCTTGGCCCGCGAGTGGATCAGCGTCGCCGTCGCCCATTACGCCCGCAAGCTCAACCGGACATGGACGAAACGCAACCGGACCTTCCTCCGGGTGGTGGAGCTGCTGAAGCCGAGACCGGGCGCCCGGATTTCCGTGGATTACCGCGAGGAGGTCAAGCTCGACGGTTAAACGGGAACGTGGCCTTCAGATTACGCCTTTTCCCAACAGTGCTTTCAGCCGCATGATCCGCGCATAGGACCGGTCGATCCTCTCCTCGCCGATTCTCCCGTCGCGGACCGCCTTTCTGATGATGCCGATGGCCGACGCGGCGACGTCCGGGTCGAATACTGAATTGTTGGCGAACGTTAGGATGTCCACGCCCGCGCCGATGGCCAAGCAGACCGCTTCCTCGAACCCGTAGTGGGCGGAGATGGCCTTCATCTGCATGTCGTCGGAGATGACGACGTCATCAAAATGAAGGTCGTCGCGCAGAAGGCCGTCGATCGTCCGGCTGGAAAGCGTCGCGGGCAGGGAGGGGTCGAGCTTTGAGTTGAAGATATGGGCAGTCATCACCGTGTCGCAGAACCCGGCCGCGATGATCTTCTCGTAAGGATCGAGCTCCGTGGGGCTCCAGGTTTCAGTTACGTCAACGAACCCCAGATGAGAATCGTCCCTCGAGCCCCCGTGGCCCGGAAAATGCTTCAAGGTCGTGAGAATGCCGCGGGCATGATGGGCTTTGATGACTTCGAGGGCATGCTTGGTCACGTCCGCAGGGTCAGACGAAAAACTCCGCTCGCGGCCGCCGATCACAGGATTCCTCGGGTTGATGTTGAGATCCACGACCGGTGAGAAATTGATGTTGAAACCGCATTCGGATAACGTTGTCGCTGTCTTGTCCGCGGCCTTTCGCGTGGCCTCCGGATCGTTCCGTGTTCCGAGAGACTGCTGGGAAACGGTTGCCGGGAACCCGAACTTCTCCTTGAGGCGCGAGACCTTTCCGCCTTCCTGGTCGACCGCGACCAGAAGGGGAGAAGGAGATGCCTCTTTCAGGGCTTCCGTCAGGTCCTTCACTTGGCAGGGAGATTCGATGTTGCGGACCGACGATTGGGACGGGACGTCGTAATCGAAGAGGATGACCCCCCCGATGTGCCTCTCGCGGATGTCGCCCAATATGGGATTTCCGGGATCGAGCTTCATCCCCCGGAAGCCGGCCAGGATCATCTGTCCGATCTTGTCGTCCAGGCTGACGGCAACCGGCGCCGGAGTTTTGGAGGTCGGCGTCCCTCGAGTGTCCTCCTGAAAAAGGGTGCCGCCGGGGAGCAAGGCCAAGGAAGCGAGTCCCTGCCCGGACCTGATGAGGAACTCGCGCCGCGTTGACATGGGGAATCCCGGCCGGCCGCTCCTTCCGGGTCAGGCCTTTCCGAGAACCATTGCCAGGAGGGCCATCCGGACAGAGAGGCCGTACTCCATCTGCCGGAAGTACGCCGCCCTCGGGTCATCGTCGAAATCCATGCTGATCTCGGTGATCCTGGGCAGAGGATGCATGACGATCATCTCCGTCTTCGCGGGCTTCATGACCTCGGGCGTGATGACGAAAGCGCTCTTGACTTTTTCGTACTCGGCGGGATCCTCGAACCGCTCCCGCTGGACGCGGGTGACGTACAGGACGTCCGTCTCAGGAAGAACCTTCTCGAGTGTCGTGTGTTCCGACTGCGCGTATCCCTTCTCGGCGACCTCTTCGATGACCTCCCTGGGCATGCGCAGGGCTTCCGGTGAGACGTAGTTCAGCTTGATTCCCTTGAACCGGGTGAGCAGGCGGGCCAGCGAGTGAACGGTGCGGCCGTATCTCAAATCACCGAGCATGGTAACGTTGAGGTTGTCGAGTCTTCCCAATTCCTCGTGGATCGTGAACGTGTCGAGGAGGGCCTGGGTCGGGTGTTCGCCGACACCATCGCCGGCATTGATGACGGGTTTCCGGGCGTGCTTGGCCGCCAGGGCCGCCGAGCCGACCTCGGGGTGGCGGATGACGATAACGTCAGCGTAGCACCCCAGCGTCCTGACGGTGTCGGGCAGGCTCTCGCCCTTGGCCACGGACGAATACTTCACTTCGCTGATCGGGATGAACGCGCCGCCGAGTCTCTGCATGGCTGCCAGGAACGACGAGGAAGTCCTCGTGGACGGCTCGTAGAAGAGGTTGGCCAGGATCTTGCCTTTCAGGAGGTCGAAGGTGCCGACCCGCTCGACCATGACCCGCATCTCGTGGGCGACGGCGAAGATATAATCCAGGTCGGGGCGGCTGAACTGCTTGACCGACAGGATGTCCTTGCCATACCAGGGCGCGTTCTGTTGGTCTCCGAAGGGCAGGTAAGGATTTTTGGACTTGGTGGGCATGTGACCTCTCTTCAGGCTTCGAGCCATGGGAAATATATCGCCTGCCGGTGATGGTTGTCAACAGCCTGAACTCGTTTGTCAAGGCAATATGAAAACTTCCGGTTCTACCAGTGGGGGCCGTTCCCGAAGATCATATTCCGCACTTCCATTGTAAAAAAACAGGTTTTGCGCTATAGTTCAGCCAACGCCTATAGCGAAAGACTCTTAAGCAGAAAAGGGGATTGGGAATGCCGGAAGGCGAGAAGATTACCCCTCCAAAGATCATCTTAGAGCCTCCCCAGGTCAAAGA
>CAZSMW010000023.1:0-4859 GCA_964607985.1 uncultured Eubacteriales bacterium | reverse complement strand
CTATTACGATCTCGGAAATTATCAAAGAGCGTTTGATTATTATTTATTAGGAATAGCTGAATCAAAGAAAAACAAAATATTTGAGGAAGAATCTTACCTTCACAATAATCTAGGAAATGTCTATCTAAAGCTTAATAATATTAATGATGCGAGCAACCATTTTAGAAAAGCAATTTCGTTTGAAGGAACGTTTCAATATGGCCGAGCTTTATGGGAGGCATATTATGGGCTCGGCCAGTGTTACGAAAAAAAAGGAGAGTTCCAAGCAGCCCTTTCCAATTATGAAAAATCGGTTGAAGTCATAGACGGAATAAGAAGTCGAATCCTGCTGGATACGTTCAAAGCCGGATTTGTCAGGGATAAGCTCAAGGTATACGAGCGTATCTTGGACCTCCTTTTCCAAATGAAAACGGCCGATCGGAAGGAAACCCTCGTCGAGAAGATGTTTTCGATCGTTGAGAAGGCAAAGGCCAGGGCCTTTCTCGAGAGTCTCGCGGAAGCTAAGATCGACTTCAAGGAAGGCCTGAAACCGGCATTCAAAAAGAAACAAGAAGATATATCCAGGGAGATCTCCTCGATCGTTTTTCAGCTGTCCAGTCCGGCTCTCGGCGCCGAAGAAAGGAACGAGCGGATCTCAAGGCTTGGACGTGCCGAAGACGAGTATATGAGGTTCATATCCGAGATGAAAATGGAGCGACCCGAGTTGGCGAGCCTGGCCTCTCCCGAAACCTGTTCTCTCCGCCGGCTCAAGGAGGAGTTCCTGGATGAAAGGACGGGGCTCGCGGAGTATTTTCTCGGCGAATCCAAGTCCTTTTTGTTTTTTATTACAAAAAAGGGGTCCGAACTCTTCGAATTGCCTTCCCGTGAGGTCCTAGAGAAGTCCCTCAAGGGGTATCTCAAGGCGCTGGTGACCCCGGACCGAAAGGGATTTTCCGGGTCCCTCGCGTCGGAACGGATAGCCGGGGAGCTCCTTTTCCCCCTACGTCTCCCAATTGCCGCTGGGATTGACCGGCTGATCATCGTTCCAGACGGGGTC
Organism: uncultured Eubacteriales bacterium; assembly: GCA_964607985.1. Taxonomy (GTDB): domain Bacteria; phylum Acidobacteriota; class Aminicenantia; order Aminicenantales; family Saccharicenantaceae; genus JALHVH01. The sequence goes on along the minus strand of CAZSMW010000023.1, from coordinate 3,823 downwards.
CTCTATTATCTCCCGTTCGAAACGCTCGGCATTCCCGGAGATGGGCGGCGGCGTCCGGGTTACCTCATCGAAGACTACGAAGTGTCCTATGCCCCGTCCTCCTCCTCCCTCATCCTTTTATCGGGAAAAACGACCGGGCGCAGGCCCAAGTCATTCCTTGGCTTCGGGGACCCAGCCTATGACTCGGGGGAGTCACGCAGCAACGGCATTTCTCAGATTGAAGACGAAACGCCTGGCGAAGCCTATCTTGGCCAGGGGTTTGATTTTTCTCCTCTGCCTTTCAGCAAGAAAGAAGTCTTGGACGTCGCCGGGCATTTTCCGAGAAAATCGCGGGACTTTTACCTGGGGAGGGAAGCCCAAGAAAGGGTCTTGAAAAGGCTTCCGCTCGAGGATTATCAGATCGTCCATTTTGCCTGCCATGGATTGCTCGATGAGAAGGTCCCTTTCCGGTCGGCCCTGGTCCTCTCCAAAGATGAACGAGGAGAGGAGGACGGGTTCCTCCAGGTCCGGGAGATCTACAACCTGAGAATGAACGCTGATCTGGTCGTCTTGTCTGCCTGCCAGACGGGGAAAGGAAGCTTGGAGCGGGGGGAGGGACTCCTGGGCCTTCCGAGGATCTTCTTCTACGCGGGTTCGAAGGCCGTCGTTTCCACTCTTTGGCCGATCGGTGACCGATCCACGGCCGGTTTCATGGACAAGTTCTATGGTTTCCTATCCGGCAGTTACAGCAAAACCGCGGCTCTTCGATTGGCGAAGCTGCGAATGATCCGTTCCGAATTCTCCCACCCGTTCTATTGGGCGGCTTTTGTATTGAATGGAGACCGCAGTCCGGTCCTTCCGGACCGACCCGTTCCTGCACTTCCATCCGCCGAATCTCAGTCGGTGAGGAAGAATGACCGGAGTCCCGACTCTCGTTTGTTGCCATTCTGATCGAATGCCGTGATAGCCCAATAGTAGGTCTTATTCCGAGCGAGCTTCCCCATGATGGATGCCGGCAGGACAGAGGTGCTGATCGCAATCTTGGGGCCTTCCCAGATCTGGTTCAAGGCCTCATCGTAGAGCTCGACGACGTAGGCGGCCGGCCCCGGAAGCGGCTCCCATTTAAAGATCAGCGGCGAAGCCGCGGGCACTTGGTCTAACGGTTGTATGAGCCCCAGGGGAGGAGGTGTTTTTCCCCTGCCGTCATTACGACCGAGCCCATGCCTGAGTACGAGAACTCCCGTGATCAAGCCGATCACCAAAAGGAAAACGGTTGCGTATCTCTTTTCGAAACGGGGGAAGACGGAGGAATTGGCCTTCCTGAGAGCAAATCGGCCTCCGTGCCGGCTTCCTTGAATGTCGTCGAGCTTTTCGGCCAGTTCCCTTTCCTGGGCTGAGAGTTGCCGGAGGAAATCGAACTCCTGAGCGCAGGAAGAGCACTGGGAGATGTGATCAACGATAGCGTCCTTTTCATCTCGCGTTGAGGTGGGATCGAATGATCTCCGGAGGGAATCGAGGGACGGACAAGATTCTATGGATTCCCGGTCCTTTCCCGCGACGTGGGCTTGATAGATTTGTTGAAGGCCCTTGTTATCGATCTTCATGTTCGATGTCCGTTTTTTTTAGGGATTTCTTCAAATCGGAAAGTCCGCGATATAGAAGATTGCGGGTCTTATGCCGGCTCCATCCGTAGAAGAGGGTGATCTCTTCGAGGCTCATGTTGAGAAGATAGAGTTTGACCACATTCCTTCGGCTGTCGATGAGGGCGTCGGCGGCCCTGCCGACAACCTCTCTCAACGTTACGTTCCGCAAGGTATCCGGCCTGTATACGTCCTCGCGTTCGGTGACCTGCTTTTGTCTTTCCTGACGAAAGATCGCCTCTTCACGCCTGAGCCTCCGGATCTGGTCGATCACCGAAGAATCCACGATCTTCTTAATATAAGACGCATGATTGGCGATATTTTTCTCACCTTCGAGGAGCTTCCATATCTTGATCCTGACCTCTTGAGCGACATCATCCGGGTCGATCCCGAATCTCTGGATATCGAATTTCTGGATGTGAGCCCGGATAAAACCCGAAAACCTGGCCAGGAGGGTTTCGAACTCTTCCTCTCGGGCTTTTTTAGATATCACCGGTCCTTTTCCTCCTGCCCTGACAAGAATGCCTCGTTCATGGAGTGCCATTATTATAGATGATTTTCGACACGATTTTTTCTCACCTTTGCGAAAAATATGAGAATTTTTCCGGAAAACAGGCGTTCTTCTCATAAGAGAAAGCATGAAGGCCCCGGGCGGGGCCGAAGAAAATGGAGGTCCGATGAGCATCAGGTTCGACGGAGGAGATATGGATTGCGGAGAGGGCATGGAGGTCATCGAGAAAGTCGCCGGATGTGACAAGAACGTGTTGATCCTTGGAGAAACGGGGACGGGCAAGGATGTTGCGGCGAGAAGGATTCATGAGCTGAGCCCGAGGCGCGCGTTTCCGTTCGTCGCCATAAATTGCGCCAGTCTCCCTGATGAACTTGTCGAGGCCGAACTCTTCGGATACGCCCGCGGTTCGTTCACGGGGGCCGTCATGGAAAAAGAAGGGCTCCTCGAAGCCGCGGGGAAAGGAACGGTTTTTTTGGATGAAATCGGGGAACTTCCCTTCCATCTTCAAGCCAAGATCCTGCGTCTGATCGATAAAAAGGAGGCCCGGAGGATCGGAGAGACAACGATGAGGCATGTCTCAGCACGGTTCATTTTCGCGACCAACAAGGACCTCCAGGAGGAGGTGAAGATGGGGCGGTTCCGCAGAGACTTGTATTTCCGGGTCAACGTCGTCCGGATCCGGCTGCCGCCCCTTCGGGAAAGGATGGACGAGATTCCCCTCCTTGCCCACCAGTTTCTCGAGCGTGAGAACGCTCGCGAAAACGCCAGGAAGGACCTTTCGCCTGACGCCCTGAAGAAATTGATGAACTACGATTTCCGGGGAAACATCCGCGAGCTGGAAAACATCATCGAAAGGGCTTTCATCCTGTGCGAGGGTGATATCATCCGGGATGGCGATCTCAGGCTTGAGGGAGAGGATTGGCTCCCGGAAGACACTGGTCAAGTCACTCCCGAATCTCTGAGGCGTGCATTATCGAGCTGCCGTTGGAACAAGACGAGAGCGGCGATCGAGATCGGCAAGAGCCGGCGCCAACTCTACCGGCTGCTCGAGAAATACCGGATGGACGACTGCATCCGAAAGGGTCTTTTCTTCTGATATCGTCATTGGGAACATTTGAACCGGAGTCAATCTCTGAAGTGCCGAGCTCAAGACTTTTTTCGATTCCAGGTCCGGAACGCCAGGAGGATCATGATGCCCGCGCAAACGGAACTTGCCAGCAGGATCCATCTCTTAAACGGGGAGGGAAAGATGATGTCGTCGGTCTTGCCGTTCAGGATGAACCCGGCCCAGTAATAAGGGTGGGAAAGGACCTTGGAATCGATCATTTCCAGCTTGGCCCGCCGGAGGGCGTTCATCGGGTTCTCCGAGGACCTCAGGTGGCGATAGAACCTCTCCATGAGTTGGTAAGTGGCCTGGTCGTTGACGGCCCAGAGGCTCATGAGGACGGATGAAGAACCCGCGTAAAAGAAGGCCCGGCTCATGCCTTCGATCCCCTCGCCCCGGATGAACTGTCCCAGCCCCGTCTGGCAAGCCGAGAGGACCACCAGATCCGCGTTCATCTTCAGGTCGAAGACCTCACGCATCTGGAGGAAACCGTCCTCGGTTGGGTCCTGGTCCAGGGAGAGGATGATGGAGGACCGGGCGGGTTTCTTGTCGTCGATCAGGCCGTGCGAGGCGAAGTGGATGATCCTG
>CAZSMW010000022.1:0-3185 GCA_964607985.1 uncultured Eubacteriales bacterium | reverse complement strand
GCGCTTTCAGACCGACGGCCTGAAAAGGATACTCCCCGGAGCCACTCTGGACGTATTCCGGCGCCCAGTCGAAACCCCAATTCCGGTTGGGGTCGACGTAACCCTCGCTGTCCTCGTTGACCTGACCATCGCCGTCGTTGTCGATGCCTTCTCCGCCAAGGATGGTCCACTCGCCCTTCTCGCCGGGCTTGATCCGGACCATGAGCCGGGGGTCCTCGGGGTCGGTCTTGAACATCCCGAAGGGGTCCTTTTTCCGCATCATCGTGATGTTGCCGTCGCCATCGAGGTCTTCGGGGAAGTCCTCATCGACGAGTCCGTCCCTGTCGTCGTCGAGCGGGATGCGCAGGCTCCGGTTGGAGCTTGGGGTGTTGGCATCCTTCATGAAGTGCCAGCGGCCGTCCGGATTGACGACCGGGACAACGTAAAAGACTTTCTTGTCGAGGAGCTCGGTGACCTCCTTGTTCTTTCCGTAATTCCCCAGAAGGTAATCGACGAGGTAGAGGCAGATCTCCCCGCCCTGGATCTCATTGCCGTGGATGTTGCCGTCCACATAGATGCCGGGCTTGTCCAGCGCCGGGCCGGTCTTCGGGTTGTTGAGGGTCAGGGCGTAGATCGGACGGCCCTCCTCGCTCTTCCCGACTTCCTCGAGCTTGGTCATTTCGGGGTAAGCCTGGTTAATCGCACGAACGGCCTCATAGACCTGGTCCAGGGTGTAGTAGTGGTCGAACCGCAGCGGGACCGTGATCTTGGCGGTCTCGGCGGGCGCCAAGGCGGCGAGGAACACGATGACGGCTATAAACATGATCTTCTTCATTTCGCACCTCCCAGGTCGAGGGTCTTGGTGTCGGTCCAGGCGATCCGTGTCAACGCCTTGATTTCGATTTTAACCGGCTTTTCGGAACGGACAAGCCAGCGTACCGGCTGGGCGCCGTTGCCGTCGACGGCGGGCACCAGACTGCGCTTTTTCCCTTCCACGATGGTGATATCTTTGCCCTCAAGAGTGACGATCACCGGGAGATTCCGGTTGTTCCGGCGGCCCATGGCCGTGGGATACGGGAGATAGCCGGCGTTCTCGACCCATGCTTCGACGGCATAGACCCCGCCGCCGAGGGGTTTGACCTCGGTCTTTCCTATCCTTATCCGGGCCATCTTTGCCGCGATCTCGAAGACCCAGGGCACCTGGCCCTTGAGCAGGGGCTCGATCTTCGCGGTCGGCGGTGTCGCATCGGTGAAGGGCACGGTGCCTCCGATCTCGATGTCGCCGAGGGCGGGGTGCTTGAAGGGCGTCCAACTAACGAATCCCTTTCCTCCCAGCTCCTTGTCGCTCCAGGCCAGGAGCGACTTCTCCTTGGGGTCCGCCCCTTCCTCGGTAGGCGGCTTGGGCATCTGGCGCATCATTTCCGCCATCTGCTTCGTGTTCATCATGCCGCCCTTGATCCCCTCGATCACCTGCTTGGCCTTGAACTGGGCCGGCGCTCCGGACGCTTTCAGGAAGGCGTCGATTTTCTCCTCGCCGAGGGCGATGAATTCGTCGTTCGTCACCGTCTCCAGCTTCTCCGGGGTGATCTCGGGGCCCTTCTTTTCATCCTTGAGCTCGGGCGGGGTCCAGAAGTCCAGGCTGAAGGAGGGGAGCCCGAGCTGGTAGTAGGCGTAGAGCTCGAACGAGCCGTCCTTGTCCTCCGCGGACTCCAATCTCTTTTCGTCGAGCTTATTTGTCTTGAGAAAATCCTTGAAACGGTCGGAAAGCTCTTTGTAGAACTTGATGTCTTCGGGCAGGGGGTTGACTACGGCACCCAGGCCCAGGAAGCTGGCGGCCATCGACTCCGTGAGTTCCATCCCGGGGGGCATCATCGGCCTGGCCAGGTCCATGATCTCCGCCATGGTGTAGGTCTTTTGGGGGTCGGCGTTGATGAATCCGGCCATCCGTTCCGGGACCTTGATCTGGTTGAGGTCCGCCTCTCCCCGCCGGCCGCCTCGGGGCGGGGCCAGGCAGAAGTTGCTCGAGCCGAAGACAAATGTCAGGCCGATCTCCTTGTGTTCGTTTATGAACTTGAGCAGGGCGAAGCTTTCGGATTCACTTCCCGCCCAGGAGCCCGACTCGGGAGAGAAGAATTTGAACAGGTGTGGAAACTGGACGCCGATATCGACCCCGCCGGGACCGTCCTCGTTATATTCGCCGTCGCGGTCGTTGTCCAGGCCTTCCGCGTAGAGCTTGAATATCCCCTTTTCGCCCTTGGCCCAGTCGGCCTTCTTCATGAGCCGCGGCTCGCCGGGCAAGGGCACCCACTCGCCCGCCGGGTCCTTGACCCGCATCATTGTGATGATCCCGTTCCCATCGAGGTCGTCAGGGCCATCCTCGTCCGTTGCGTCGTCCATATCGTCGTTGTAGGGTTTGGCGTTTCGCGGATTCTCATAGAGCGGCTTGACGAAATAGCGGGCCGCCGCGTCGGGGTTGGGGCAGGGCGCCACATACCAGGTGAGGTCCTTGCGGACGTCGGCCTTTTCGATGAGCTGTTTCACGAGGTAAAGGGCGGCCTCCCCGGAAATCGGGACCGTCCCCTCGAAATTGGCCCCCACGAAGACGGCGGGAAAGGCCTTTTCCGTTTTCCCGACCTCGGGGCCGACCTCGATCAGCAAAATGCCCCGGCCCCCGGGACTCTGGGCCAGCGTATGGACCTTGGCGATCGCGGGGTTGGCCCGGGCGTATTCCATGAGAGCCGCGTTCAGTTCAGCTGGAGTATGGTAGCGGTCGAATACGGTTTCGGCCCGCAGCCCCGAGACAAGGACCAAAAGGCCGATCAGGAGGATATTCAAGCGTTTACGTTCCATGTTCACCTCGATATTGAATTTCAATGGGCCATCGGTCCGGCGGGCCGGAAGGAGGGCTTTTTTAAGATTCACATTCTGACATATCCTTTGGCCCGGGGCAAGGAGATCGTCTTGACAGGCATGGATTAATCCTATAGAATTAATAGTGAATAGGGTGATCATTCGAGTGAGGCGAATATGAAAAAATCCGTGATCTCGGCTCTCCTGATCCTGGCTTGGACGGGAGCCTTCGCGCAAACCCCCGAACCCGTCTTCGAGGAACTCCCGGGTCCGGGCAAGATATGCCGGATCGGCGACGCATACACGTTCACCTACGAGTTCGACAAAACGCCCAAGATGGGCATGGCGATTCTCAA
>CAZSMW010000021.1:0-5839 GCA_964607985.1 uncultured Eubacteriales bacterium | reverse complement strand
CTCCTCGGGGAGTTTGATAGACTCTCCTGGGAGCTTCACCCAACAACTGATCCAGCCAAAAGTGTATGTTTGCATAAAGATAAGAATTTGCTTTTTCCGAGCGAACTGAATTCCAGCCCTTAGCGCTGAATTTTCCCTCCTGCCCATAGCGGGACTATATCTCCGGCCGGGCCGCCATGTCAATTATCGCGAAAACCGCTCCCGAAGATCCAACAGGGACAAGAAATCCCTCCGCCGCGGCTAAAAAACAATAGACTCCCGCCATAGCAGGAGAATGGCCTCAAGAAATGGGCCAACATCACAGATAGGCCCGCGCCTCCCTGGGAAGAGGCGATGACCGCGGCCCGGAAGGGCGAATCATGGTCCTGGATCGTCAATCCGCGTTGACACTCGACCAGGAGAATGAAGCAGCCGGGCTAAAAGATCATTCGCCGCCGCTTCATGCAGAACATATAAGCCCCGAGACTATCGTAATGATACTTAGACACACTCGATGACCATAGCTTGCCCCTACTATCAGTAAAACAGAAGATTAACAATGGATTGCGAAGATAAAATTCTATGGCTATTTGCGGCCATAGTCAAAAAAGGAAAGGTAAATTCCAATACGGACCGAAGTCGGCTTCCTTTGCGAGAACACGGGGACGAAACTCTGGCTGGAGGTGGCTTCCGGCCAGATGTGCCGGGAATTGGGTAATATCCATCCCGCCACATCCTTGCTTTGATGGGGTTAATCTATCAAAAAAAGGCAGCGCGAAGAAAGAGGAACCCTTAGGCCGTCCGCGGAACACCACGCGGGCTTCCCAAAGAAAGCCAGGCACGCGCCTTCGGCTATGGCTTCCAGTACTTCTCGGCGGCCTTCTCCAGCTTGTCCAGCCGCGTGTAATAATCCGGGAATTCCGAGAGGTGGGCCAGGGCGATCTTCGCGGTCAGGACCTCATCGTCGTCTGTGACGTTCGTGAAGAGGTTCCTCGTCCCGTGCTCCAGCTCGACGTTGAGCCCCATGTGGAACTGCTTGAGATCGACCTTCTTCCAGCTAAGGCCCAGGGCCTTGCCGATCTTTCCGGCTTCGGCGAGTGTAAAGCGTTTCTTGGCCATGCATCCCTCCACATCCATATTACCACATGGTACCCATTCTATCGAGGGCGGGAAAGTGGCGCCTGGGATCGCTGATGAACGGCCTTGAATATTATGATCCGGTTTCTTATAATCCCGGCTGATGAAAACATATGGAAGCCAAAGCATGGTCGGGCCGCTCCGGCGCGTCATCGTCAAACGGCCGCAGGAAGCGTTCCGGGATAAGGCCTCGATCGAGGCCCAATGGAAAGACCTGAACTATACGGATCCGCCTGACCTCGCCGGAGCCGAAAAGGAGTTCGACGCTTTCGTCCGCGTCCTCGAAGGGAGCGGCGCCGAGGTCCTCAGCCTTCCCGCGGACGATCGGACCGGCCTCGATTCCCTCTACACCCAGGACCCGTTCATCATCACGGACGCCGGGGCCGTCGTCTTCCAGACCGGGAAGATCGCCCGCCGCGGCGAAGGCCCGGCCATCGGCGACGCCCTGAAGGCCTGGAACGTCCCGGTCCTCGGTGTCATCGACGGAACGGCCACGGCGGAGGGCGGGGACCTCCTCTGGCTCGATCATGACACGCTCGCCGTAGGCCGAGGCTTCCGGACGAATGCAGCGGGTGTCGCCGCCTTGAGGAAGCTCCTCGACCCTCTCGGAGTCGAGGTCATCGCTTTTCACCTCCCATTTTGGAGCGGCCCGTCCGACGTCCTGCATCTTCAGTCCTTCATCAGCCTACTCGACGAGGACCTGGCCGTCGTTTACAAGAAGCTCCTTCCCGTCCCATTCTATGAAATCCTCAAGGCTCGGAAGATCGAGCTCATCGATATCCCGGAGACCGAGCTCCCGACCCAGGGCTGCAATGTCCTCGCCCTGGCTCCGCGCCGCGCAGTCATGCTCGAACGAAGTCCCCTGACGAAAAAGGCCCTCGAGGCCGCAGGCTGTGTCGTGCAGGTCATCAAGGGCGACGAGATCGCCTTCAAAGGAAGCGGCGGACCGACCTGCCTGACCCGGCCACTTCTGCGGGCCTGACCTCCGTGCATCACATCATCATGTTACCTATATTTCCGTCGAAACACCGGGTGGAAGCCAAGATCGGCCAGGGCGGTCATCCGGGCGATCCTATGGCGGCCGGGTCGACCTGAGGCGTTTTCAGTGGGAGCTGAAAGACGGCGCCGCCGGACAGTCACCCGCCGCCCGGAAGTCCCTGCGGGAACTAACGAAACTCCGATAGGGGAAAGATCGCACCTCGCGGCGTGGCTCCCGAGCCCGAAAACCGCCGGGGCCACGGTCAATGACAGCTCGGTCGGTGGTCCAGAGAACAGGTCAACAGGGAAGCCGATTGTCCCCTGATCCGGCGCGAAAGGACTCCGCCCGGCTTGAAATCCGGCGGCATCCAATCGATGACGGTTCCCCCGCTGTTGAAAAAATAAGGGCTCACGAGCATGTCCATGGCCGCCCCGCGAATGACGCGGAAATCTCCGACCCGGAATTGTTTCTCTTCGTGCAGGTCGTACATCATTTCGGTAAGCGCCGGGACGGGGTCGAACGGGTATAATTTCTCGAGAACCTGGGCCTTCTCTCCATCAGGAATGATGTACTCTTCGATAATTTCCGCGCCTTCCGGGACCAGGCGCGTAGGATAGGACAGCCTCGGATCGGGCTTCTTGCGTTTCTTGAACATACCTTGCCTCCTTAGTTCGAAGTTGTTCCGGATTCGATAGTAAATGACGCACCGGACGGCCGGCATTTCTCAAGGCCGGCCGAGACCAGCCCAGGAAATTTTTCTTGACAATGACATTAATATATGTTAACTATAATTAACGTAAAATCGATTTTAGGTTAGCTGTACATGCCGGAAATTATAACGGTTCTCCCTGATTTTAATCCGTGGTGGAAGAGGCCGTATCAGGCGGACTATAAAGAAAGGGCGATTTATGCCCAAATCCAAAAGTTCCTGCCGCTTCGGCAGATAATCGCTTTGACCGGCCTCAGGCGAGTCGGCAAGACGACGCTCCTCATGAAGGCCGCCGCCGACGCCATCGCCGACGGCCTCGATCCAAGGAACGTCATTTATTTCTCGTTCGATGAATTCAAGGATGTGGAACTCCGCGACGTCCTGCGGGCCTACGAGGACCTGCTGGACAGGGGACAGGAGACTGGGAGAATCCTCCTCCTGTTGGACGAGATCCAGAAATTGGACGACTGGGAGAATCAGGCCAAGGCCCTTTATGACGCCCATCCCCTGCTGAAAATGCTGATCTCCGGCTCGGAGTCGCTATTTATCAAGAGGAAATCCCGAGCGACGTTGGCCGGCCGGATTTTCGAATTCCGGGTCGGGCCGTTATCGTTCAAGGAATTTCTGACCTTCAAGGGAGAATATCTGGTTCCCCCGGGACTCTATCCCAGAGAGCTCAGCCGGCTTTATGACGAATTCCTGAAAACCCAGGGTTTTCCGGAGTTGGTCGGTGTCCATGACAAAGAGGTCATCCATAAGTACATCAAGGAGAGCATCGTCGAAAAGGTCATCTACAGGGATATCCCCCACTTATTCAGGGTCAAGGAGATCTCCGTTCTGGAGAGCCTCCTCGGCATCCTCATGGACGACCCCGGCCGGATGATAGACCTGGTTTCTCTCGGGAACGACCTGAAGATCTCCCGGCAGACGCTTTCGCTCTATCTCAGCTATCTCGAGGAGTCGTTCCTCATCAGGAAGCTCTATAACTTCGGCGGAAACCGGAGGAAGGTCGAGCGGAAGCTGAAGAAAATCTATCCCGCGATCCTGTCCCCGGCCCTTGTTTTCAAGGAGGATGATCATTCGCGGTCGAAGGTCTTCGAGTGCTCGGTCGTGAACCAGCTAGACGCCGAGTATTTCTGGCGAGACCCTTACAAGAACGAAGTGGACGTGATTCAGGACGGTCCCTCTCCGTTGCCCATCGAGATCAAGTACGGCAAGATCGAGACCGGGGGCCTCGAGGCCTTCATGAGGAAGTTCAAGGTCGGCGAGGCGGTCATCATTTCCCGCGACAAGGAATATGTCCACGATGACCACGGCCAAAAAATCAGCGTCATACCCGCCTATAAATATTTTTTGTCTTATGATCCGGGCGAAACCACGGGGGGTGATTCATGAGCGTGCCTAAGGAAGTTTCGCGCCTTATCGAGAAGTTCGATCTACATCTGGAATCCTACAGGTCGGGAAAGTACAATGAAGCCCAGTTGCGGAACGAGTTCCTGAATCCCTTTTTCAAAGCCCTGGGTTGGGACATGGATAATGACCAGGGCTTGGCCGAAGCTTATAAGGACGTCGTTCACGAAGACGCTATCCGGATCGGCGGCGCGGTCAAGGCGCCTGACTATTGCTTCCGGATCGGCGGCACGCGCAAGTTCTTCCTGGAGGCGAAAAAGCCGAGCGTCGATATCGGCCAGGAGACCTCAGCGGCCTTTCAGCTTCGCCGCTATGCCTGGAGCGCCAAGCTTCCGCTGAGTATCCTGAGCGATTTCGAAGAATTCGCGGTTTATGACTGCCGCGTCAAGCCGAACAAATCGGATAGCGCGGCCACCGCCCGGGTTTTCTTGTGCCGTTTCCAGGTTTATCCGGAAAAATGGGAATGGATTTCCTCCATTTTTTCCAAGGAGGCGATCCTCAAGGGTTCATTCGATAAGTACGCGGAGGAAAACAAGGCCAAACGTGGCACATCCGAGGTTGATGATGATTTCCTGGCCACGATCGAGCGCTGGCGGAGCGAATTGGCTAAGAACCTGGCCGTGCGCAATTCGCGCCTTTCTCAACGCGAGCTTAACTTCGCCGTCCAGAGAATCATCGATCGTATCATCTTCCTGCGCATCTGCGAGGATCGGGGGATCGAACCCTATGGCCGGCTTCAAGGCCTGACGAACGGTGCGAATATCTACCCGCGTCTCTGTGAAGTCTTCGAAGACGCAGATGCTAAGTACAACTCCGGGCTTTTTAATTTCCAGGCGGAGAAAGGGCGCCACGAGCCGCCCGACGAGATCACGCTCGGCCTCGAATTGGACGATAAGCTGCTACGCTCTCTTCTCAGGGACCTCTACTATCCCGAAAGCCCTTATGAGTTCACCGTCATCTCGTCCGACATTCTGGGCCAGGCCTACGAGCAGTTCCTGGGCAAAGTCATCCGGCTGACGGAGGGACATCACGCCGTCGTCGAAGACAAGCCCGAGGTCAAGAAAGCCGGCGGAGTTTACTATACGCCCGCTTACATCGTGGACTATATCGTCAAACAGACGGTCGGAAAAATCACCGAAGGCAAAACGCCAAAGCAGGTGAGTAAGCTGCGCATCCTGGACCCCGCCTGCGGTTCCGGCTCGTTCCTGATCAACGCCTATCAATTCTTACTCCATTGGCACCGTGACTGGTATTTTGCCCATAAACCGGAGACCTGGACGAAGGGCCGTAATCCCGTGCTCGTCCAAACCACGGCCGGCTGGAAATTGACCATCGCCGAACGAAAGAGAATCCTCCTCGACAACATCTATGGCGTAGATATTGACGCCCAGGCTGTCGAGGTGACGAAACTTTCCCTCTTATTGAAAGTGCTGGAAGGGGAAAGCGAGCAGACGATTCAACCGTATCTGCGACTCTTCTCCCAACGCGCCCTGCCTGATTTAGCGAACAACATCAAGTGCGGGAATTCGTTGATCGGGCCGGAATATTTCTCAATTAGGCTACACCATGATTCTGAAGATTTGAGGAGTATAAACCCTTTTGATTGGACGAAGGAATACGAGATT
>CAZSMW010000020.1:0-3378 GCA_964607985.1 uncultured Eubacteriales bacterium | reverse complement strand
TCCCGGAAAGGACTAAAATTTTATCCCCCACGGACGTGCCGCTGAGGAGAATGTGGCCATGAATTCCCGGACGGTTCATACGGACCAGGCCCTCGAATCGAAGAGGACGGTGCGGACGTTCGCCCTGGCTTCCTTCTTGAACGATATGGGTTCGGACATCATCTATCCCATTTGGCCGCTGTTCGTGACGCAGGTCCTCAAGGCCAACATGGCCGCCCTCGGTTTCCTGGACGGCTTGGGAGAGGCCCTCGTCTCCATTTCCCAAGCCCTGTCCGGAACCTGGTCGGACAGGGTCCGAAAACGCAAGGTCTTCATCTGGATCGGATACCTCTGTGGCGGCTTCTCACGGCTCGGATACGCGGTTTCCTCCGTCTGGCAGCACCTCATCCCCTTCCGCATCCTGGACCGGGCGGGCAAGATCCGTTCCGCACCCCGCGACGCGATCATCGCCGACATCTCGACGGACGCCGACCGGGGCCGTCACTTCGGCCTCATGCGGGCCATGGACAACGGAGGGGCCGTCGTCGGTATCCTCATCTGCATCGCTTTCGTCAACCTCTTGGGCTACAGGCTTCTCTTCGCCTTGGCCGCCGTTCCCGGACTTGCCGCTTCCCTTCTCGTCCTGATGAAGATCAAGGAGAAAAAGACCGAAAGCGCCAGGATCTACAAGGGCCTGGCCCTGAAGGACGTAGACAGGAACTTCACTCTCTATGTCGTCCTGAACGCGGTCTTCGCCCTGGGCGCATTCACTTACTCCTTCCTCCTCGTCTACGCCAGGAAGTTCGGATTCAAGGTCGCTTTCGTACCCGTGCTTTACTTGATCTACAGCTTCACGGCTTCCATTCTTTCGTTGCCCTTTGGGAAGCTCGCGGATAGGATCGGCCGCAAGCCGGTCCTGTTCCTGGCCTACGCTTTCTGGGCGACCGTCTGCTTGGGGATCATCCTCAACCGGAGCTACGCCCTCCTTGTCCTCGTCTTCGTCGCCTACGGCGTCCATAAGGCCGCGCTCGATCCGGTCCAGAGGACCCTGGTCTGTGAGCTCTCCCCCCTCGCCTTTCGGGCCAGCTGCCTGGGTGGTTTCCAGATGATCATCGGCCTCTGCGCCCTGCCCGCCTCGCTGATTGCGGGGCTCCTCTGGGAAGGGTTCGGCCCGTTCGCCCCGTTCTATTTTTCCCTCGGCCTGACCGTCATCGCCGGGTCCCTGCTTCTTTTCGTCAGGGAAAAGATCGACAGCTCCGCGAATTGTCCGGTTTGAGATTCGTCGGCTTGTCAACACGCCATCAAGCCGATTGCCCCTCCCATGTATTATTGTGTGCGTCCCCTTGGGCCCTGTGGGCTTGAGAATCAATCGATCGCACCGCTAAGAAAGTCTTTCCAACCCCTTTTGGCCAATCAAGGAGGGAACAGGATGAGGTCTGTGTCGCCGGAATTGTCGGTCGGAGGGCGGAGCGGGCACGGGTCCTCGACCGGATGGAGAATAGAGCGGCGCCCGGAACCGAAGCGGCCTTGCTCGCCGGAACAGGCCGCGGCCGACGGGGGGCACGCCCTGAGCCTGGAATTCCTTCCCACACGAAAGTAAATGCTGACCAGTACGAAGTATCACTTGACGTTCATTCGCGACTTCATATACGATGAACGACCATTGAATCTCGAAAGCGCGGGTCCAATATGGTCATCATCCTGAAATCTGTTCTCGGCCTCATGACAACGCTGTTCGGCGTTTATTATCTCTCCGACGTCTTCAAGAACCGTCGCACGTTCTCCGAGGCTCCATGGGCCGGTCTCCTGGGGACCGGCTTCCTCACGAACCTGCTCGACACGCTGGGCATCGGGAGTTTCGCCCAGCAGACGGCCATCTTCAAGTTCTTCAAGCTGGTGGACGACCGGATCATCCCCGGGACAATGAACGTGGGCAACACCATCCCGACGGTCACCGAGGCCCTGATCTTCATGACCGTCGTCAAGGTCGAGCCCCTGACCCTGGCGGCCATGTCGATCGCCGCCCCCGCCGGCTCCGTGCTCGGGGCCGGCTTCGTCGCGAAGATGTCCCGCCGGAAGATCCAGCTCGGGATGGGATTCGGCCTTCTGGCCGTGGCGTCGATCATGCTGGCCGGGCTCCTGCAATGGATCCCGCCGGGGGGCGAGGCCATCGGCCTCACGGGCTGGAAGCTCATCGTGGCCGTGGTCATGAGCTTTGTTTTCGGCGCTCTACAGACGATCGGCGTCGGCTTCTACGCGCCCTGCATGGCCATGGTTTACGCCCTCGGCATGCATCCCAAGGTAGCCTTCCCGATAATGATGACCGCGACCGCCATGCTTATGGCGGCCGGGAGCGCCCGTTTCGTCAAGGAGGGCGCCGTGGACAGAAAAGCCGCGCTGGCGCTGACCTTGGCCGGAGTCCTCGGCGTTTTCGTCGCCGCCTATATCGTCAAGTCACTGCCCTTGATGGTTCTCAAGTGGGTCGTGATGGGGGTCGTCCTCTACACATCCATGTGGATGTTTCTATCGGCAAGAGGGAAGGACCTGGGCTAATCCTCTTCCTCAGGCCTGATCCGGCCTTCCTTGACCGCATCGGCGATGATCTTCTGCTGGATGTGGATGGGGGCTTCCTCGTAGTGGGAGAACTCCATGAGGAATGACCCACGGCCGCCCGTGATCGAGGTCAGGTTAGGCTCGAAGTCGAGCATTTCGGACATCGGGACGGACGCTTTGAGGACCCTTATGCTGCCCTTCTGCTCCATGCCCTGGACCTTGCCCCGCCTGCCGTTGAGATTGCCCATAATGTCACCCATGTAAGCCTCGGGCGTGTAGACTTCGACGTTCATGACCGGTTCGAGAATGGTCGGCTTGGCTTCCTTCATGGCCTTCTTGAAGGCTTTCGTGGCGGCGATCTTGAAGGCGATATCGGACGAATCCACGTCGTGGTAGGACCCGTCGTAGAGGATGACCTTGAAGTCCACCGTCGGGTAGCCGGCCAGAACGCCCTTCTTGCGGGATTCCAGGATGCCCTTCTCGACCGAGGGAATGAAGTTCCGGGGGATGGCCCCCCCAAAGACCTTGTCCTCGAACTCGAAGTCCTTGCCGCGGGGCAGGGGCTCCATCTTGATCCAGATGTCGCCGAACTGGCCGCGGCCGCCCGTCTGCTTCTTGTGACGGCCCTGGACGTCGGCCCGGCCCTTGATGGTCTCCTTATAGGAGATCTTCGGCGGCTTGAGATCTACGTCGACATTGTAACGCTTTTTCAGTTTTTCCGTGATGATCCTGACGTGGAGTTCGCCGTTTCCCGAGATGAGGAGCTGACTCGAATCCGGGTCGCGTTCGAAGCGGACGGTCGGGTCCTCTTCCATGATCCGGTGGGAGGCCTGGGAGATCTTGTCC
>CAZSMW010000019.1:0-2114 GCA_964607985.1 uncultured Eubacteriales bacterium | reverse complement strand
GGCCATGCGCGGTCCGTAGGTGTTGAAGATGCGCACGATACGGACATCGACCCTGTTCTGCCTGTGGTAGTCCATCATCAGGGTTTCGGCCACCCGCTTTCCCTCGTCGTAGCAGCTGCGGATGCCGATGGGGTTGACGTTACCCCAGTAGCTTTCCTGCTGGGGATGGACCTTGGCGTCCCCATAGACTTCGGAGGATGAGGACAGGAGGATCCTGGCCCGGATCCTCTTGGCCAGGCCGAGCATGTTGATCGTGCCCATGACATTGGTCTTCACGGTCTTGATGGAGTTTTGCTGGTAGTGGATGGGGGAGGCCGGGCAGGCCAGGTGGTAGATCTGGTCGACCTCGATGAAAAGCGGGTGGATGACGTCGTGCCGGATGAGCTCGAAATAGGGGTCGTTGAAGAGGTGCCGGATGTTGTCCTTCGATCCGGAGAAGAAGTTATCGATGCCGACGACGTCGGCCCCCTCCCCGATCAGCCGGTCGCATAGGTGGCTCCCCAAAAAACCGGCCCCGCCGGTGATCAAAATACGCTTCATAGGCGCACCCCCTTTCGTCATCCGTAAGCCATGAAGATGACGCTCTTTTTCATGAGGACGTCGCGCTGGATGGCGATGATCTCGGCGATCCCCTTGTCCGCGAGTTTCATCAAGCCGGCGAAGTCCTTCCGGGTGAAGGGGCTTTTCTCGGCCGAGGCCTGGACCTCGACCAGCTGGCCCCCGTCGGTCTCCACCATGTTCATGTCGAGGTCGGCCGCCGAGTCCTCGCTGTAGTCCAGGTCCAGGAGCTCCTGCCCTTTGACGAGGCCGACGCTGACGGCCCCGACGAGATGCTTCAGGGGCATGGCCTCGACGTAGCCGAGGTCGAGGAGCTTTTTCAGGGCCAAGGCCAGGGCTACGCAGCCGACCGTGACCGAGGCCGCGCGCGTTCCGCCGTCGGCCTGGAGCACGTCGCAGTCGATGGCAATCGTCGTTTCGCCGAGGGCGGGAAGGTCGGTGACGCTCCGGAGGGAACGGCCGATGAGCCGCTGGATTTCCTGCGTCCGCCCCGAGACCTTGCCGCCCGGCCGCTCGCGCGGCGTCCTCTTTTCAGTGGCGCAGGGGAGCATGGCGTACTCGGCGGTCACCCAGCCCGTTCCGGAGTTCTTGAGGAACGGCGGGACCCTCTCGTCGATCGTGGCGGCGGCAACGACCTTGGTCCTTCCCATCTCGATGTAGGCGGAGCCGTCGGCGAAATCGAAATAATCCGTCCGGATGAGGACCGGGCGGAGCTCGTCGGGCCCGCGTTTCCCGGCCCGCGACGGGGCCGTCTCTTCAGGGAGTTTGGTCTTGATGATCATGTTCCTCTTTCGGCCTCGATCGCCATCTGTCATGGAACCAGAGCCAGGACGCGGGATTTTCCCGGATCTCTTTCTCGATCATCTTAGTGCATGTTTGGGTAATTTTCAACACGTTCGTCTCGACGTCCCCGTCGAGGACGATTGCCGGGGGAGGGAGGATCTTCAGGCGGTAGCGGCCGGACGCGATCGGAAGGCAATAGACCGGGACGAGGGGTGCGCCCGTCCTGAGGGCGAAAGCGCCCAGGGCCGGGGTCGTGCCGGCCGGCCGGCCGAAGAAGTCCACGAAGACCGCCTCGACGCGGAGGACGTTCTGGTCGACAAGGATGGCCACGGCCTCCCCGTTCCTGAGGGCCTGGAGGATCTTACGCGCCGCTTGCTGCTTGTAGATGACATGGGCGCCCAGGCTCCGCCGGAACCTCACGAGCTCCGCTTCCATGAGCCTGTTGTCAAGGGCCCGGGCGACGACGTTGAGCTTCACGGCCCTCGAGATCATGAGCGAGCCCAGCTCCCAGTTCCCGATGTGAGCGGAGAAGACGAGGACCCCTTTGCCGAGCGCGATCGCGTTCGTCAAGTTCTCCCATCCCTCCACGGTGATAAGCTCCTGGGTTTTGGTCAGGTCGAAGTGGAAGAGCTTGAAGAGGTCCGTCATGACCTGGCCGAAGTTCCGGAAGGAGGCCCTGGCGATCGCCCGCAGCTCCGCCGGACTCTTCTCTCCGCCGAAGGCCGTCCGGAGGTTACCGAGGGCGATCCCGCGCCGGCGGCGGTCGAGATGGA
>CAZSMW010000018.1:0-6952 GCA_964607985.1 uncultured Eubacteriales bacterium | reverse complement strand
TGGAAGAGGTCGAGGTTTTCCAGGACATATTTGGGGTCCAACATGCTGCCGATTATAACATAAATCCCCCTCCAAGTTGACTCGAGGCATCCGTTGTTTTATAGTTGACCCATCTCAACATGGCCCAGAAATTCAAGGGTTATATCCAGATCTATACCGGCCTCGGCAAGGGTAAGACCACGGCGGCTCTGGGGCTCGCCCTTCGCGCGGCCGGCCGTGGCCTGAGGACCTATTTCGGCCAATTCCTCAAGGGACGGACCTCCGGAGAGGCGCTGGCCGTCGGCAAGCTCTCCCCCTTCATAGCGCTGGAACTTTTCGGCCGCAAAGGCTTCGTCAACGTGACCGAAGAGCCCGGTGATGAGGACGTCTCTCTCGCCCGGGAAGGCCTTCGGAAATGCCGGGAGGCCATGCTTTCGGGCGAGTATCGAATCGTCGTGCTGGACGAGGTCCTCGTCGCCGTCCGCCTCAAGGTCCTGTCCGAAGAGGCCCTCCTGAGATTCCTGGACGGGAAGCCGGAAACCGTTGAGGTCGTTCTCACGGGGCGGTTCGCGACGCCCGCCCTGGTCCGCCGGGCCGACCTGGTAACCGAGATGAAGGAACGGAAGCATTACTCCGCCCAAGGGGTCCGGGCGCGGGAGGGGATCGAAAAATAAACATGGACAGGAAACGGTTCGAGAAACTGGTCGAGGAGGCGCTGGCGGACATCCCGCCGAAGTTCAGGGACCTCCTCGACAATATCGCCGTGATCGTCGAGGCCAAGCCGCCTCGCGGAAGGAACCTCCTCGGCCTCTATCATGGGGTCCCCATGCGCTATCGGGGCCCCAACTACGGAAACGTCCCTCCCGACGTCATCGTCATCTACCAGGAACCCATCGAGAGCATCTGCCGAACGGACGAGGAAGTGCGGGACGAGGTCCGGGAAACCGTCCTCCACGAGGTCGGGCATTACTTCGGCCTCGACGAAAGGACGCTCCGGGACATCGAGTGGACCAGAAGACGGCCCCGCAAGAAAGGAGACGG
Source organism: uncultured Eubacteriales bacterium (assembly GCA_964607985.1). Taxonomy (GTDB): domain Bacteria; phylum Acidobacteriota; class Aminicenantia; order Aminicenantales; family Saccharicenantaceae; genus JALHVH01. The sequence goes on along the minus strand of CAZSMW010000018.1, from coordinate 5,932 downwards.
AACATGAGCAAACAATTCGAAGGCATCTTCGCGGCGCTGACGACGCCCTTTGTCCGCGAGGAGGTCTCTATCCCGAGGTTCAAGGAGAATATCGCCAAGTTCAACGAGACCGGACTCGCCGGCTACGTGGTCCTCGGCTCGACGGGCGAAAGCGTATCCCTCTCCGACGCGGAATCGGAAGCTCTCATCCGGGCGGCCCGGGAATCCGCGGCGCCCGGAAAGAAGGTCATCGCCGGTACGGCCCGGGAATCGACGAAGTTGACGGTGGAATTCACGAACCGGGCAGCCGACCTCGGCGTGAACGCCGCCCTTGTCCGCCCCCCCTCTTATTACAAGACGAAAATGAGTTTGGATGCCCTCCGGGCGCATTACATGGCCGTGGCCGACCAGTCCAGGGTCCCGATCCTCATCTATAACATGCCTCAAAATACAGGCATCTTCTTGGAAAGCCGGCTCATCATCGAGATGGCCCGGCATCCGAACGTCATCGGGCTCAAAGAAAGCGCGGGTAACCTGGCCTTTCTCGGCGAGGTCATCCGGCAGGTGCCGCCGGGTTTCCATTACTTCCTGGGCTCCGGGAGCGTTTTTCTGCCGGCGCTGGAACTCGGCGCATGCGGGGCCATCCTGGCCGTCGCCAATGCCGCCCCGGAGATCTGCGTAAGGATATATGAACTCTTCGGAGAAGGCTGGCTTGAGGAGGCGCGGAGCCTTCAGCTCGACCTCATCCCCTTCAACAAGGCCATCATGGAAGGGGCCGGCATCCCCGGGCTCAAGCATGCCCTCGACCTTCGGGGGTTCTACGGCGGGCTGGCCCGCCTGCCGCTCCTCCCGGTCGACGAGCAAGCGAAGTTGGACGTTGCGACGCACATGAAAAGATTGGGAATTCTCTAGCCTATTTGAATGGGAATGGACCGTGCACCCGGCTTCGACCGCACCCTCCCCGCGTTTTCTCCGCAGCAAGCTCAGGCAAGGCTGGCCGCAGCACAAGGAACCGTTCCGCCGCCGCTGCTACCTTCCGGTCCTGACGGGATTCACGGAAGACCCTTCGCGCGGGGCCCTGGCCCTCATCGCCGCTTGCGAAGACACGGTCCGGAAAGGGGCCGGCCTCGGCAAGGAATTCGACCCCACTAGAGCGGATTGTGGGTGACAAGGCACCGCTGGCTCCCCATCTAGCACGGTCCGTAGACATTATAGCGAAAAACCGGAAATCCCGATATCTTGGATATTATTGACATCCACCACGGACGAGTGATAAAAAAGAACCTTCACTTTTAAAGGAGGTCTTCATGCCGCTTTCCGTCATTTCCAAGAAAATCCTGATCGTCCTCGCCATTCTGGCCGTCATCCCCTCGATGGGATTGGCCCAGACGTCCCCCGACGCCTTCCTGGGGCACAAGGTCGGCGAAGACAGGAAACTCGCCGATTACAGCCAGATCAAGGCCTATTTCGAGAAGCTCGACCAGGAGTCGCCGAAGCTCCGGCTCGAGATGATCGGCACGTCCACCCTGGGCAAACCCATGATAATGGCCGTCATTACGTCCGAAGAGAACATGGCCAACCTCGACGCCATCCGCGACACCGCCAGGCGGTTAAAAGAAGCCCGCGGCCTCTCCCCCGAAGACGCGCGTAAGCTGGCCAAGGACGGCAAAGTCATCGTCCTCATCACCTGCAGCCTCCACGCAAGCGAGATCGCGGCCTCGCAGATGTCCATGGAGTTCGCTTACGACCTCGTCACTGGGAAGACGCCTTTCAACGCGGACGACGTCCTTAAGGACGTCGTGGTCCTCCTCGTCCCAAGCCACAACCCCGACGGCAACCAGATGATCGTCGACTGGTACCGCAAATACGTCGGGACGAAGTACGAAGGCGGCAGCATGCCCTGGATCTATCATCATTACGCCGGCCACGACAACAACCGCGACTGGTTCATGTTCAACCTTTCCGAGACGAAGGCCGTCACGAACGTTCTCTATCACGACTGGTTCCCGCAGATCCACCTCGACGAGCACCAAATGGGCTCCAGCGAGGCACGGCTTTTCATACCGCCCTTCATGGACCCGCCCGTCCCCAACGTCCAGCCCCTCAACTGGCGGGGAGTGAACCTCTGCGGCGTCAACATGGCCTACGACCTCCAGAAGAACGGCTTGAGCGGCGTCGTCCACGGCCGAAGCTTCACCGGCTGGTGGATCGGGGCCTGCGACGACACCGGCTGGCTCCACAACGTCGCCGGGCTCCTGAGCGAGATGGCCTCGGTCAAGGTCGCGACACCCATCTACATCGAGCCGACCGAGATCCGGAAGGCCTACGCCGAGAAGCGCATGGAGTTCCCCGACCCCTGGCCGGGCGGCTGGTGGCGGTTGCGCGACCTGGTCGACTACGAGCTAATCCTTTCCAAGAGCCTGGTCCAAACGGCCTGCCTCCACAAAGAAGACTACCTCTACAACTCGTATTTAATGGCAAAAACGAGCATCGAAAAGACGGACAAGAACCAGCCTTTCGCTTTCGTCATCCCCGCCCGCCAGCATGATTACCTGACCATGCTCAAGATGATCGACATCCTCAGGTTCGGCGGCGTCGAGGTCGACGAGGCCGGGGAAGATTTCATCGCCGGAGGCCGGGCTTATCCGGCCGGCTCGTTCATCATCCGGATGGCCCAGCCCTACAAAGCCTATGCGTGGGCGCTCCTGGAGAACCAAAAGTACCCCGACCTGCGCCAATATCCGGGCGGCCCGCCCATCCCCCCTTATGACAACGCCGGCTGGACCCTGCCGCTCCAGATGGGCGTCGCTTGCGACCGGATCGAAAAACCCTTCGAGACCAAGCTCGAGAGCATCGACAAGGCCCCCTATCCGCCGGTTCCCGCCGGCCAGGGCCAGGGCGCCTATTTCCTGCTCAATTCGCAGCTCAACGCGTCCTATTCCATCGTCTTCGCCCTCCTCAAGGACAAGGCCGAGGTTTACCGGACCAAGACCGGCTTCAAGAAGGATAGTTTCGACATCCCCGCCGGGAGCTTCATTGTCAGGAACACGCCGGAGATCAAGAAGGTCCTGCCGGGGCTTCTCGCGAAATTCGGCATGAAAGTCCTTGATTTCGATAGCGTATCCGACATCGCCATGTCGCCCATCAAGAACCCCCGCATCGGTCTCTACCAATCCTGGAAAGCAAACATGGACGAAGGCTGGACCCGTTACATGTTCGACGACCTGGTGATCCCTTATGCGACGCTCCACAACAAAGACTTCCAGGGGACCAAGAAGAATAAGATCAACCTCAAAGCGGCCTTCGACGTCATCGTCTTCGCCGACGAGGACGCGGACATCATCAAGACCGGAAAGCCCAAACCGGAATCCGAATACGCCCGACACATCACTCCCCTTCCGCCGGAATACGAAGGCGGGATCGGCGCCGACGGCGTGATGGCCCTAAAAACGTTCGTCGAGGAGGGCGGCATCCTGGTCACCCTCAATGACGCCTGCAGCCTGGCGATCAAGGAGTTCGAGCCACCGGTCCGCAACGCCCTTGACCGCCTCGATCAGGCAAAGTTCTTCTGTCCGACGTCCATCCTCAAGCTCAAGGTGGACAACACGACGCCCATCGGTTACGGACTGCCGGAGGACACGCCGGCCGTGTTCTCCGAGAGCCTGGCTTTCGACACCTGGGTGCCCCCCGCCGAGTGGGACCGCAAAGTTGTGGCGAGCTACGCCGAGGACGGTGTCCTTATGAGCGGCTGGCTCGTCGGCGAAGAATACATCGCCCGCAAGGCGGCGGTCGTGGACACGCAGTACAAGAAGGGCCGGATCATCCTCATCGGGGTCCGCGCCCAGCACCGGGCCCAGGCGCACGGGACGTACAAACTCCTCCTCAACGCGTTCCTGTATCCGGAGGCCAAGTAACCCGAAATTGCCGATAGGATATGAGTCGCGAAAACGCGGCTATTTGCTTAGGACCTCGATCGCCCGGTCGATATTCGAGACGTCTAAAATGACCGAGATCGCGTTGCCCTTGCGGCTCAGCGTGCCGTAGCAGTATTCGATGTTGATCCCCTCGTCACCGAGCTTCGTGGTCAGCTCGGCCAGGGCGCCGGGCCTGTTCTCCAGGTCGATTCGCAAGACGTCCCTCTGCTCGGTGATGTAGTTCAACTTCCCGAGGAGCTTCAAAGCCTTGTTGAGGTTCGAGACGACGATCTTCGCCGTATCATGGAAAACGCCGATGGAGTCGATGTTGATTCCGTTCTCCGCCAGGTGGCTGCACAGGTCCCCCAGCACCGAAGGCTTGTTTTCCAGGATGACGTAGATTTCCGTGACTCTTTCCATGTATTCCCCCTAAACCGATTTAATTGGGTCCGTGGCCAATTTCCTATGCTTCTTCATTAGCACAAAACAGGGACGCGCGCAAGCCGCCCGAGATTACCGATAGGACGTGAGTCTGAACTCAATCGAATATCTTGCCTGGGTTTAGGATGCCGCTGGGGTCGAAGACCTTCTTGATCCCTTTCATGAGTTCGATCTGCGCCTCCTCGAGGGCCAGCGACAGGAAGGGTTTCTTGACCAGGCCTATCCCGTGTTCCCCGGAGATGACCCCTCCCCGTTCCCTCCCGTCCCGGTAGAGATCGGCCCTCACGGCGTCGATCTTGTCGCGCCACTCACTCTCCGGCACCGGGATGACCTTGCCGTCCTCGAACCTGGCTTTCATGATGTGGGTATGGACGTTGCCGTCGGCGGCGTGGCCGAAGGTCGGGAGCCAGATGTCGTATTTTTTCGCGACCTCCTGCACCCTGCGGACATGTCCGGCGATTCCGGCCCTGGGCACGGAGATATCCAGGATCTCTATGGTTTCCGCCTTGATGGCTTCATAGATCTTGGACCGGATGGCCAAGACTTCGTCCTGCTTCCCGGGCGTGTCCGCGATGAAGACATCGATCGCACCCATTTCCAGGCAGACCTCGGCGACCGCCTGGGACAACCGGTCCTGCTCCTCCTCGGTCGCCGCATCCAGGATGACCAGAAGGTGTGTCGTCCCCTCGTGGCTGGGCCAGCGTTTGCGGAGGAACTCTTCGGTGATGGCGATGACGTCCAGCCCCACGAACTCGACCGCGACCGGGACGATGTTCTTCCTGAGGAGCCGGGGGACGGCTTCGATGGCCGCCTCAAGCTCGGGGAACGGAATGACCAGCGTCCGAAGGACCGGGGGTTGGGCCATGAGCTGGATGACGGCCTTGGTGATGATGCCGAGCGTCCCTTCGGAGCCGATGAAGAGGTTCATCAAATTATAGCCCGTGCTGCTCTTGATGTATTTCCCGCCGGGATGGATGACACGGCCGTCCGCGAGGACGACCTCAAGTCCCCGGATGTAGTTCCGGATGACGCCGTACTTCACGGCCCGGCTGCCACCGGCGTTCGTAGCGACCAACCCGCCGATCATGGCGCTCTCGTCCCCCGGGTGGGGCGGAAAGTAAAGGCCGGCCTCCTCCACCGCCTTGATGAAATCCAGGAGCATCACTCCCGCTTCGGCGACGGCCATCTGGTTCTCTTCGTCGATCTCGATCGCGCACAGCTTCTCAAGAGAAAGGACGATGCCTCCCTCGGAAGGAACGCAGCCACCGCATAAACCCGTCGCCCCGCCCCTGGGAGTCACGGGAACGCGAAAGGCATCGGCCAAGGCAACGACCGCCGCGACCCCGGCGGTGTCGGACGGCGTGACCGCGGCCGCGGGGACGCGGGCGATGTCCCGGAGAGAGAATTCGTCGTGGCCATAGTCCTCGAGCTTCTCGGGATCGACGAGGACATTCCCCACGCCGACGATCTTCCGAAGCTTATCGAGAAATTCTTGGTTCAGCGGTTCGCTCATGTCGGAACCTCTTTCTTGACCTTAGGAGGTTTTATAGCCGATGCCGCGTTTTCTGTCAAACGGCCTGGCCTATCGATCGGAATCC
>CAZSMW010000017.1:0-3742 GCA_964607985.1 uncultured Eubacteriales bacterium | reverse complement strand
CTGCCCGAAGTGGGGAGGCCGGATGAAGGTCGTCGCCTTCATCACGGAGATTGCCGTCGTGGACCGCATCATCGATCACCTGAAGCTTCGGTTTGTGGGGGCGAAGCCTCCACCGTCCCATGTTTTCGAGCAGGTCGCGCTCGCGACGGCCGAGGAGAGCGGGGACTATTTTTGATTATTCGTGATCACAAGGAGCGGGAGTCTATTGTTTTTTAGCCGGTGCGGCGGGGTTTCTTATCCAGACATGATCTGCGGGAGCGGTTTTCGCGGTTATTGACATTGGCGCCCGGCCGGCGATAGAGTTCCGCTATGGAAAGGGCGGGAATTCGCCGCGTCGCGGAAAAAGGAAACTTTAACTCTTTATCCTTTTTATCCTTTGATCGAAGGGGTAAATTATGAGCATGACGAAACTTGGTGGCATTGTGTTATTAGTAGTTTTGACGTCGATGAGTGCTTGGGGGCAGGGAAACGAAGATCTTTATGGGACATGGCGCCTTGTCAGCTACACCCAGGAGATCCTAGCGACGGGGGAAAAGATTGACGTCTTTGGCAAAGCCCCGCGAGGCTTTCTCCATTACAGCCGCGATGGCCGTATGTACGCCATACTCGTCAAGGCTGAGCGTCCAAAGCCCATTGATTTGACAAAGATGAAGGATGAAGAGCGCGTGGAACTTTTTAAGACGGTGGTCGCCTACGGCGGAACATTCACCTTCGACGGCAAGACGGTCACGCATCACGTTGACATTTCTTGGAACGAAAATTGGACAGGCACTGCTCAGGTTCGAAATATCAGGCTCGATGGGCGCAAATTGTATATCAGCACTAATCCGATGCCGAGGCCTGAAGATGGCAGGCCCATCATTGCGGTTTTGGCATGGGAGAAGCTTGAATAATCCACTATAATATGAAAAATATTCAGTCGAGGCCTCGGCGGCCATAAGAAGCTAAGGGGAAAACCGCGACGAAAATGCATCCTGCATCGTTAAGTGTAACAAGCAAGTCCTAAGGATTGTCGGAAGGGCGTCGCCGAGGAAGCCGCCGCCGCTTATAAGGACGTCGACGAGGTGGTCCGGGTCTCCCACGAACTGGGGATCGGCCGCCTCGTGACCAAGGTCGCGCCCATCGGTGTCATGAAGGGCTGACCCCATACACTTCTTTGCGTTCTCGCGGCCGTTCTGCTATCTTTATCGCCGTGAAAGTCCTCCTGGCCGGCTTCAATCTCGATAAAGAAGTCATCGATGACCTGAAAAGACATTCGCCGCCGAGGGATGATGTCACTCCCGAAACCCTCTCCGCATCCTACGCCCGGATTTCGCGGGACCCACGTCCCGTGAACGAGCTCCGGGCCGCCGCCCGGGCCGAGGTCGCGAGGGCCCGGCGCTCCAACCAGACGATCATCTTCAGGATGGGCCACCATTCCGTGGCCGAACACGCCGTCTTTAACTTCGATATCATCGGCGTCAGCCGCCTGGCCATCGAGGAGATCGAGAGGTTCCGGCTGGGCTCGTATACCGAAAAATCCCAGCGCTACATCACTCTGGGCGACGATTTCGTCATTCCCGAAGAAGTCCGAGAGGCGGGACTTGAATCCCTTTTCAAGGGTACGGTCCGCGCCCAAAACGCCCTCTATCACAAGCTCTACGCGAAACTCAAACCTCATGTTTTCAGCAGGTTCAAAGAAGCCGCGGAGAACCCGAAGAACCATTCTGTCCTGGACGGCTGGGCCAAGGAAGATGCCCGCTACATCGTGAGCTTGGCCACTTGCGGGCAGCTGGGAATGACCCTGAACGCCCGCAACCTGGAGCTCATGATCCGCCGTTTTGCTTCTAAAACCCTGGCCGAGCTTAGGGAATTCAACGACCGGATCTACGGGCTGGCCAAGGAAGTCGCCCCGTCCATCATCCTCTTCACGGAAGCCGGTGATTTGGACGCGAAAGCGCTCGAGGATATCAGAGACGCGTTCGCCCGCTCAGGCGCCATGACGCCTCGACCGAAAAGCCGCCGGGCCGGGAAGGACCGCGACGTTGCTCTCGTGGACTGGACGCAGGCTGCCGACGACAAGGTCCTGGCCGCATTCGCCCACACGACGTCGGGAGAATCCTTCGACACATGCCTGGCAAGGGCTGGAACGATGACGCGCGGGCGGAAAAAGTCCGTTTTTAAGTCCGCGCTCGGGCGCATGGAGTTCTACGATTTTCCGATGAGGGAGTTCGAATACGCCGAGCTGACCTTTGAACTGGTCGTTTCGGCCTCGTGCTTCGCCCAGATCAAGCGGCACCGGATGGCCACCCTGACGTCGCAGCCCTACGACCCGGAACTCGGAGTGATCGTGCCGCCGTCCGTCAAGGAGATCGGCGCCCGCTCTGAGTTCATGGAGGTCATCGGAAGAACGGATGAGACGTATCACGCCCTTAAAAAAGCGGCCGGCCAGTCCGCCGATTATGTCCTAACCAACGCCCATCGCCGGCGCGTCCTGCTCAAGGTCAACGCCCGCGAACTTTACCATATCTCCCGCCTCCGCCAGGACGCCACGGCCCAATGGGATATCCGGGATATCGCGGCGCGGATGTCGGCGCTGGCGAAAAAAGTGATGCCTTTGACTTGCCTGATGCTCGGGGGGAAGGACGCCTATCCTGAGATCTACCGGCGGGTCTTCGGTCGGACGCCCCGGATGATCCCGCCCGCGATGCCCAAATGAGCGCCCCGATCCCGGAATGCCGCCTCCTGCGCAAGGAACAGCCGACCCTTAAAATTGCCGACAGGATTCTTTCTTCTCAAGCGAAGATGCCGAATTCTGTTGATGCCCGGAATTCCAGGGACACGGCACCGATTCCAGAGATTTAAAACAAACGCATTTAATAGTTTGACATCCGACCCTAAGGGATCTTAAGCCGTCCTCAAGCCCCCGTAGCGGAGGGGGGACCCGTCGGCTTTTTCGACGGGGGGAACCGACGGGACTGGTTCCCCGGGGGCCGGGGGAGTGAGGACGGCATTCAGGACCGTTCATACAGGGGTATTTTTTTATTGCGTTCGCATGAGTTCATGTCCCGGAATTCTGAGCTATGTCTTATCGTCAATTTTTGGCTGACCCCGTCCGATTGTCTTTGGCGGTGGGCTATGCTATAAAAAGGTCTGGATCAAGCGCGGGGCCGAAGATCCCCGCAGGAGAGGAGTTTAGCGGCTTTGATCGGCAACGTGTTCGACGAACTGAAAGAGCGCGGATTCATCGCCCAGGTCTCCGATGAAGACGCCGTGAGGCGTATGCTCGGCGAAAAAACGGTCACCTTCTACGTCGGTTTCGACAGCACAGCCGCCAGCCTCCATGCCGGGAGCCTTGTGCCGATCATGGCCATGATGCACCTCCGGCGGTCGGGTCACCGCGCCCTTGCCATCATCGGCGGTGGCACGACCATGGTCGGCGACCCGAGCGGCCGGACCGAGATGCGCCGGATGCTTGACGAGAGTCTGATTCGGTCCTATGGCGAGTCTATCCTGATCCAGCTCGACCGTTATCTCCGTTTGGACGGGAAGGACGCGATCGCGGCCAACAACGCGGATTGGCTCCTTCCCCTAAACTATATCCGGTTTCTCCGCGAGATCGGCCGGCATTTCAGCGTCAACCGGATGCTGGCCGCCGAGGCCACCAAGCTCCGCCTCGAGAAAGGCCTGTCCTTCATCGAGTTCAACTATCAGTTGCTCCAAGCCTACGACTACCTCCGCCTCTTCCGGACTTACGGATGTA
>CAZSMW010000016.1:0-4532 GCA_964607985.1 uncultured Eubacteriales bacterium | reverse complement strand
CTCGATGCCGTCAGTGGACTTCACACGCCCTAAGGTCAGGTGGGGATGGAACGGCCTGTCCTCGCGCGGGAACCCGATCCTCTCGAAGCCCTCTTCCATCCCCTCCTGGAGGGCCATGAGTTCGGGCGTCTCGGTGATCCCCGCCCAGATCACCCTAGTGCCCCTCTTCCTGCCCGGCGGGACCGTGCCCGTCCCCTTTATCTGAAGGGGAAAAGTGGAATGTTTCTCCGCGATGGTCTTAAGGAGGACGATGAGGTCCCCGGCTTTCTCCTGGGGGATGTCGCCCAGAAACTTGAGCGTCAGGTGCATTTCTGCGGAGTTGGTCCACTTGATGCCCCTAGCGCCTTTTTTTATATTTCGGATCAGGGCCTCCATGGTGATCTTGAGATCTGGGGCCAGGTCTATGGCGACGAATGTCCTCATATTTTCTCCTCCATGAGCCGCCTTCTCAACATGTCCAGGGCCTTCTGGGAAGATTGGAACTTGATGATCTCTCTCCTTCCAAAAAAGAGGTTCTTTTCGACGGACAGGCCGCTCCGCCAAGCCAGTCCCGTGAACACAAGGCCGACCGGCTTGGCTGCCGTCCCGCCGTCAGGACCGGCGATCCCGGTGATGGACAGGCCGTAATCGGAACCCGACCTCCGCATGACGCCCAGGGCCATGGCTTCGGCCACCGGGCCGCTCACGGCCCCGTGCTCTCTGATCAGTGACATGGGGACGCCGAGGAGCCTGTTCTTTGACTTGTTGCCGTAGGAGACGACACCCTCAAGGAAATAACTCGAGCTTCCTGGGATATTGGTCAAACGGTGGCTCAAGAAGCCCCCCGTGCAGGATTCGGCGCAGGCAAGCGTCCTTCCCCGGGACCGCAGGAGCGCCCCCACAGCCTCCTCCATCGTCTCACCGGTCCTGGAATAGACGTTCTCACCGAGCTTTTTCAGGAGAAGCGTTTCTATGGTTCCGAGGACCGTTTCGGAGCTTACGGGATCTCCCGCGCCCGAGACCGCCAGCCGGATCTGCAGATCGCCGGGGGAGGCAAGGGTCGTGATATTGACCTCCGGCGGGAGCTTCGCGTAAACCGTCCGGATCCTGTTCTCCATCAGGGATTCCGGCATCCCCGTGATCTTGAGGACCCGCCGGAGCGTGAACCCCGATCTGATGGCCCGGAGCCTCGGCCAAACGTCCTTCTCGAACATGGGCTTGAGCTCGTGAGGAGGTCCCGGCAGGAGGATGAACCGTCTGGAACCGGAAGCGATCCAAAGGCCGGGGGCTGTCCCGTTGGGGTTCATCAGGACCTCGGCGCCCTCGATGACATAACACTGTTTCCTGTTGGACGAGGACATCGGCGCACCCCGCCTTCGGAAGCGCTCCCTGATGCTTCTGCTCACGGACTCGTCAAAAACCAGCTTCCTTCCCAGGGCTTCCGCGGCGGCTTCCCTGGTTCTGTCGTCCTCTGTGGGGCCAAGGCCCCCCATGGCTATGATGAGCCGGGAGCGTTTCATGGCCGTCCGAAAGCAACCCACGAGGTCCTCACGATTGTCCGTCACGATCGTCTTAAAGGCGACACCGATGCCCAGGTCGTTGAGGCGCTCGATGATAAAGAGGGAATTCGTGTCCTGAAAATATGGCGTCAGGAGTTCCGTCCCGACAACCAGGATCTCGGTTCTAAGGTCCGCCGTTCTTTTCATAGGAAAAGGAGGATGAGCCGGAGGAAGCCCGCCGCGGCGAGCCCCGCGCCGACGTCATCAGCCATGATCCCCCACCCATGGGGAAGCGCTTCCAGCTTCTTGATGGGATAGGGCTTGATGATATCAAAGATCCGGAAAAGAAAAAAAGCCAGAAGAAGTTCCTTCCAGCCCGGGGTCACCAGAAAGAGCGCGATGAGCTGGCCGCAGGTTTCGTCGATGACGATCCGTCCCGGGTCTTTCCGGTTGAGGAGCCGCGCGTAGCGGGTTGAGGCCGCCTCCCCCGCAATGAACAGAACGACAATGATCAGGGCCTGGAAAGGCCAGGGGAGCTTATAGAGGCCGAGCTTAAAGAGGAGCACGGTGAGGAAACTGGCCGCCGTTCCCGGCGCGATGGGAAAGAACCCCGTTCCGAAAAATGTCGAGAAGATCATGGAGAGTGTATTCATGGGACCAACTTGCCCCGCAAATCATATATGTCAGCGCCGGTGATTTCAACTTTCACGATGGGCTTCCGTCCGTTCGGACCGGTCCTCCCGTCCTCGATCATAACGAGCCCGTCCACCTCGGGGGCTTGATACCTGGTCCGGCCGGCCCAGCCGCCTCCCTTTCTCAACGGACCTTCGAGGAGGACGTCCAGCGTCCGCCCAACGTAGTCCCGGTTGTGCTCCATGGAGATCCGGGCCTGCATTTCCATGATCTCGTCCCTCCTCCGGTCCTTTTCTTCCTGGGTCAGGGGATCGATCAGAGCCTTGGCAGCCGTGCCGGGTTCCGGAGAATAGGTGAAAACCCCCAGATGGTGGAACCGCGCCTCCAGGACGAACTGCTTGAGCGCCAAGAATTCTTTCGCGCCCTCGCCGGGGAACCCGACGATGAGCGAGGTCCGGAGGGCGATGTCCGGCACCTTTTTTCTGATCTTTTCGATGAGCTTGAGAGCCCGTTCGCCGTCCGAGCCCCTCTTCATCTTCCTGACGACCCCGGGGTCGGCGTGCTGAAAGGGGATGTCGAGATAAGGGCAGACCTTCGGCTCGCCAAGGACCTCCAGGAGGCCGTACGTGACTTCCTCCGGATAGCCGTAAAGGATCCGGACCCATTCGATCCCTTCGAGCTTAGTAAGCCTCCTGACGAGCCGGACCAGACCGTCCTTGAGGCCCCTGTCTCTTCCGTAAAAGGTCGTATCCTGGGATATGAGGTCGATCTCCCGGAAACCCCGGCCGGCCATCGCCCGGGCCTCTTCGACGATGGAAACCAGGCCGCGCGAACGATAGGGGCCCTTGATCCGCGGGATGGAACAAAAGGAGCACCTGTGAGAACACCCCTCCGAGACCTTGAGGTAAGCCCATCCGTGGGGTGTCGAGACGAGCCGGGGAGACCTGTGATCATACAGGAACGTCCGCCCGCGCTCCCGGACGGGCTTTCCCTCGACGGCTTCGACGATCCGGTCGAAACTCCCGACGCCGAGCCATGCATCCACCCAGGGGAACGTTCTCTTCAGGTGGTCCCGTTCCTTCGCAACGTAACAGCCGGTGACCGCGAACTTCTTTTCGGGACGCCGCGTTTTCAGCCGGGCGAGTTTTCCGAGGACGACGTCCGCTTCGTCCCTCGCGGGCCGGATGAAGCCGCAGGTGTTGACGATGACAATGTCCGCATCCTCCGGGGAACGGACGAATCCATATCGGGCATCCCGGAGATAACCCAGCATGACCTCGCTGTCGACGAGGTTCTTGGCGCAGCCCAAGTGGATGAGGGCCACTTTTTTCCTTGGGGGAGGGGGATGGGTCGTCATTCGGTCCCGCCGGTCAAGGGTAGATCCGGTAAAGGAGCCGGGGAAAGGGGATGGTCTCGCGGATGTGCTTGATCCCGCAGATCCAAGCCACCGTTCGTTCGACGCCCAAACCGAAACCGGAGTGGGGGAAGGACCCATATTTTCTCAGGTCGATATACCACTCGTACGCCTCGCGGGGCAGGTCGTTCTCTTTGATCCGCCGTTCGAGGAGGGCGAGGTCGTGGATGCGCTGGCCGCCGCCGATGATCTCGCCGTAACCCTCCGAGGCCAGGAAGTCGACACCCAGGGCTAATTCCGGCCGGAGAGCATCCGGTTGCATGTAAAAGGCCTTGATCTTGGCGGGGAAATGGGTAACGCAGACGGGGGTCGGGTAGATCTCCGAAATGATCGTCTCTTCGGGGGCCCCGAAATCATCGCCCCATTCGATGGCGGAGCCCTTCTCCTTGAGCTTGGGAATGGCTTCGTCATAGGTCAGCCGCGGAAAGGGCTTTCGGATAATTATGAGACGATCGAGGTTGCGTTCCAGGATATCCAGGTCGTCCTTCCGTTTTTCCAGGACACGCTCGATGATGAAGACGATGAGATCCTCGCCGAGTTCGATGATGTCCTCGAGTGTTGCAAAGGCGACCTCGGGCTCCACCATCCAGAACTCGACAAGGTGCCGGCGGGTCTTGGATTTCTCGGCCCTGAAAGCCGGACCGAAACAGTAGACTTTGCCGAAGGCCGCGGCCGTAGCCTCGTTGTAGAGCTGTCCGCTCTGGCTGAGATAGGCCTTCTGGTCGAAGTATTGCGTTTCGAAAAGCGTCGTCGTCCCTTCGCAGGCGCTCGGCGTCAAGATGGGCGTATCCATGAGACGGAACCCGCGGCCGTCGAAGAAGTCCCGGATCGCTTTGATGACCTCAGCCCGGACCCTGAGGACGGCGTGCTGTTTCTGCGAACGCAGCCACAGGTGTCTATGCTCCATCAGGAATGGCGTGCTGTGCTCCTTAGGGGTGATCGGATAATCCTGGGCTACCTGAAGGATCTCGATCTCCTGGATGGTGAGTTCGTGGCCTCCCGGCGCC
>CAZSMW010000015.1:0-3168 GCA_964607985.1 uncultured Eubacteriales bacterium | reverse complement strand
AGGCATCCCAAGCGGGGTCTTGAGTTGCATCTGATGTTTTCACTTCGTAATCGACGCTCACGACAGTAACCTTTCAATCAACCTATCTTCTCCAACCACTCTTCGCGCCAGAAAATGAAGCAGCATCGGTCGCAGGCTCCGAAATCCCTGGTCCCTCCGCATGTGACATCTTCAAGGATGACAATTCCTCGGCTCTTTTTGATAAGATAAGTGCGTTCGTCTATAAACTTTTCTACCCGCTTTAGGACTCGCTGAGTCGTTCCACAATAAGCCCACATTTCCTCCATAAAGGCGCAACCCTTGAGCTGGTTCCAGCGATTGAGGGTGCCCTGTATTTCCTCTTTCGATTTTACTCGGACTTGATCTCCCGCCTGCAAGCTATTGACTGCAGCGTCCACGCCCGGAGTGGGTATCGCCTCTCGGCGGCCTCGGAACTCGGAAAACCAGTTGCGAATATAAGTCAACCGCCGCTTGATCATTCGCTTGAGGCGGTTGCGGAGCTGCCACGCGATCTCAATCCTTTCCAGCGGCTCCGACATCTTACCCAGGCAATGAATCTGGCATTCAGGAGACGATGCTTTTATTTCCATGATGACGGCTCCATTATGGCGTTATTTTGATAAGAACTCACCATATATATTCTAAGCGGTCGAGACCTGGATGTCATTAAAAAATCCTAGGGGAGAGTCTGCAATGTGCTTTTGTGTCGATTGTACGTTTTCTGGAAATACTCTGCAATGGCCTACTTGAACCCGTCCAAGTCTGTATGGATGACTTTGCCGAAAATATACTTCCGGCCGCGCGATCATTTCAATAGTCGCTAGAATTCCATGAGTCCCATTTCGCGAAGGGCCAGGAAGGCCGCCCCGATGACGCCGGCGGAGTCGCCCAGTTTCGCCTTGAGGATGGGGACGCGGCGGTCCGGGACGCCGAAGAGGCATTTTTGGAGGTAGGGCGGGACATGCTCGTACCAGAGCGGGATGTTGGACACCCCTCCGCCAAGGATGATCGCTTCGAGATCGAGCATGTTGACGGCGTTGGCGAAGACCTCGCCCATGATCCGGAAGCTCTCCTCGAAGAGAGCACGGGCGTCGGCATCCCCGCGCTCGAACTTGAGGTGGATATCCCGGGGGGTGAGGGACTCCCCCGTCCGTTCCTTGTAGCGCCGGCTGAGGCTCGGGCCCGAGAGATAGGCCTCGGCGCAGCCGGTCCGGCCGCATTCGCACAGCCGGCCGTGAAGGTCGATCGAAGCGTGCCCGATCTCGCCGGCATTGCCGCGCGGGCCGCGATAGAGCCGGTCATCCAGGATGAGTCCCGATCCCATGCCCGTGCCGAGGATGACGGCCATGACCGAATGATAACGGCCGTGGCATTGTTCGAAGAACTCGGCCAGGGCCAGGCAATTGGCGTCGTTCTCGATCGTCAGGGGAACGGGGAGCTTCGCCCGGAGCAAGCTGACCAGTCCGGACTTTTCGTAAAGAGGAGTATGCGGCGCCCCGTACATGATGTCGCTTCCCGGATGGTAGGTTCCCGGAGTCCCCATGCCCACGGCCTCGTAGGCGCGTCCGCCGGCGGTATCGGCGATGAGCTTCAGGATATTCGAGACGACGCACTCTTTGCCCAGGCGCGGTTCGGATGGGCCGCGCTTGCGGGCGAGAATGATCCTCGTTTCGTCGACGAGGCAAGCTTCGACCTTGGTGCCGCCGAGGTCGATCCCGATGGCAAGACGGCTCATTGGGCGTTTCCTTTCACCGTCCGGGTGGCGATGACGTCGGCGCCCGTGCCCAGGACGTTCGGGATGAGGACTAGGCCGCGGCGGATCGGGGGCTCCGGGCGAAGTCCGGCGATCTCGGCCAGGATAGAGAAGATCATGTCGCGCGGGACGGGTCCGCTGAGGCGCACCGAAACCATCCGGGACGCCGTCCCCCGGAGTGGGACCGAGGTCGCCAGGTTGCGCATCGGATGGAGGATCTCCTCTTCGGCGAAACCTATGCCCTTTTCGCACTGGTTCCCCATGACCTCGAGTCCGTCTCCGGAACGTTCGGCCTCGAGTTCGCAGCCCAAAGGACATAGGATGCAGGTCAGCCGTTCAGTCATGGCAGGAGACCTCCATGTCCTCGGCGGCCGGGGGGTCGATTGTGATCTTCTGAAGCTCGGAGGGCACGAGGCGGGGGAATTTTTTCCGGAAGTGCGGCTTGCCGGAGGCGCGGCCCAGGACCTCAACCCAGGCCTCACGGACCGGTGCGGTCACCCGGAAGCTCAGCTCGAAGCCGGAGGTCCCGAGGCGGACGGCCTGGGGCAGGCAGTAGCGGACGTTCGAGCCGGGAGTGAGGCGGACCTTATCGGCGGGCATGGGCCGGGAGCGGCCGGCGGCGAATTCGGCGGCAGCCTTTCCCGCGGCAAGCCCCTCGAAGGACGCCCAGTCGGCGACGTCATGGATGTGAAGGACGTTGCCGCAGGAGAAGACGCCCGGGACGGACGTCATCAAGGTCTCGTCGACAAGGGCGCCTCCCGTGAGCGGTGACAACTCGACCCCGGCCCGCTTGGAAAGTTCGTTCTCCGGGATGAGGCCGACGGAGAGAAGAAGTGTGTCGCAGGGAACCTCGCGCTCGGTGCCGGGGATAGGATGGAGCGAATCGTCCACTTTCGCGACGACCACGGAGGAGATGCGGTCGCGCCCCCGGACCTCGATGACCGTGCTCGAAAGCTCGAGCGGGATGCCGAAATCGAGGAGGCATTGGCGGACGTTCCGTTCGAGGCCGCTCGGCCAGGGCAGGACTTCGAAGACGCCGCGGACGCGCATCCCCTCGAACGTCAGGCGCCGGGCCATGATCAGGCCGATGTCGCCGGAACCGAGGATGACGGCGGACGCGCCGATCCGGAGGTTTTGGAGATTGACCAGGTTCTGGGCGCTCCCGGCCGTGAAGACGCCGGCGGGACGCGTGCCCGGGATCCCGATCATTTCGCGCGTCCGCTCCCGGCAGCCCATAGCCAGGATGACGGCGTCGGCCTGGAGGAGGTCGTAGCCGGAGCGCGAATTGACGCGGAGGGTCCGGTCAGGGGCCAGGTCGAGGACCATGGCCCCGGTCCGGAACCGGACGCCGTCACGGTCGGCGTCCTCGGAGAGACGCTCGGCATACTCCGGACCGGAGATCGTCTCCTTGTAGA
>CAZSMW010000014.1:0-10871 GCA_964607985.1 uncultured Eubacteriales bacterium | reverse complement strand
CTTTGGGGTTAGCCTTTATCTCTGTGACCTCGGCTAGGAGTAGGACCATTTCCAGCAGGTCGTCGATGTTCTTTTTGTCCTTGGCGGAGATCTGGACGCTAATGATCTTGCCGCCCCAATCCTCCACGAGGAGGCCTTCCTTGGACAACTGCTGCTTGACCCGCTCCGGATTGGCTTCGGGCTTGTCCATCTTGTTGACGGCCACGATGATGGGCACGCCCGCGGCCTTGGCGTGATCGATGGCTTCCTTCGTTTGGGGCATGACGCCGTCGTCGGCAGCTACGACCAGGATGACGATGTCTGTGAGCTTGGCCCCCCGGGCCCTGAGCTGGGTGAATGCCTGATGGCCTGGCGTATCGATAAACGTGATGGGGTGGTTCTTGTAAATGACCCGGTAGGCCCCGATGTGCTGAGTGATCCCCCCGGATTCCTTATCGACAAGGCGGGAGGAACGGATAGCATCAAGGAGCGTCGTCTTGCCGTGGTCGACGTGGCCCATAATGGTCACGACGGGGGGCCGCGGGACCATTTCCGAGGCGTGGCTCTCGGCCCTGAGCTTCATTTCGCGCTCGAGCGAGAAAAACTCCACGTCATAACCGGTCACAGCGGTTAGGGGCGCCGCGTGGGCTTCATCGAGGAGGTCGTTGGCCGTGAGTACGAATCCTTTTTCTCCGAGCTTGTGGAGGAGGTCCTTGAGCCGGATCTTCATCTTTTCGGAGACGTCCTTGATCAGCATTCCTTCCCGCAGCCGGAGCTTGGGTCTGGGCTTCGGGACGCTTTCGACGGCCGGCTTGGCGGCCTTTTTAAGGATTGGTTTTTTCGTTGTTAGGTCGTTCATGTCCGTTGTTCTTCTTGAATTGAGATTTTCCAGCCGACGAGCCGCGACGCCAGCTTGACATTGATCCCTTTCTTGCCGATGGCCAGGGACAGTTGGTCCCTGGCGACGGAGGCCAGAAGGACCTTATCGGCCTTGTCTTGGTCCTGGATAAGGATACTTTCCACCTTGGCCGGGCTGAGGGCCGCTTTGGCATATAATATGGGGCTCGGGTTCCACTCGATGATATCGATCTTCTCGCCGGCCAGTTCCTTGGAAACGGCCAGGATCCGGTTCCCCTTGACGCCGATGCAAGCTCCGATGGGGTCGATGTCTTTCTCCTTGCTCTCCACGGCTACCTTGGCTCGCTCGCCCGGCTGCCTGGCGATATCCCTGATCTCGATGGTTCCGTTGGCGATCTCGGGGATCTCGAGCTCGAGGAGCTTGGCCAGGAACTGGGAGTTGGCCCGCGAAACGATGATCTGGGGCCCCTGGAATCCCTTGAGGACCTGGATGATGACCGCCTTGACGCTGTCGCCCCTTTGGAACTCCTCATTGAAAAGCTTTTCGCGCAGCGGGAACACGATGTCGGTTTTGTTCACTTCGAGGATGATCATGGTGTTCTCAAAACGGCGGACGATACCCGTGATGATCTCCCCCAAGCGTGGCGCGAACTGGCGGTAGATCTTCTCCTGCTCGGCGTCCCTGACCTTCTGGAAGATGACCTGCTTGGCGGCCTGGGCGGAGATTCGGCCCAGAGTGTCCGCAGGCAGGTCGACCTCGATCTCGTCCCCGGGGTTGACACCAGAGCGGATCCCGCGGGCTTCTTCCATGGAGAGCTCACGGGCCGGGTCCGTCGGCTGAAGGGCGGCGATCTTAGGGACATAGACCCGTAGCTCGCCCTTCTCCGGACGAAAGAGTACCTGGATGTCCTCCCCGTGGACGAAGAACTTGGCCGAGGCCACCCGGAGCGATTCCTCGATGGCCTGGATGATGATGCGAGGCTCGACCCCGCGCTCCTTGCTGAGCTGCAGGATCGTGTTCCAGACGTTGACTTTCATGGCCGAAGTCTTATTTCCTTTGGGAAACGGAAAGACAAAGGATTATACCCAAATTCAGGGAGAATAGCAACGAACACGGTCGGATAGCTAGAGATTCGCTTCCCCATGGAGACTGTAGGATCCGCATCCGGTGATGAGGACGTCGATGAAGCGGTCCCGGACATCCCGCGTAGAGCTGAAATTGACGACCTGGAATCCTTCGCTCCTTCCAGAGTACCGGCCGGCGCCCTTCTTGCTCTCTCCAAGGCAGAGCACCTTAAGGGTCTTTCCGATGAGCGTCCTGTTTCCGGCGAGCTGGATGTCCTTCTGGAGCTCCTGGAGGACGATCAGCCGCTTCCGTTTGACGTCCAAGGGAATGTCGTCCCTGATCTTCGAGGCTGCCGTCCGGGGGCGGGGCGAGTAACGGAAGGAGAATATGTTGGAGAATTCCACCTTTTTCAAGGCATCGAGGGTCTCTTCGAAATCGGCGTCCGTTTCCCCCGGGAAGCCCACGATGATGTCCGTGCTCAGCGCGATATCGGGCATCAGGCTTTTTAACAGGGCGGCTTTTTCCAGGTATTCCTCCCGGGTATAGCCCCGGTTCATCCTTGCGAGAACGGCCGTTGAGCCGGATTGGAGGGGGAGATGGAGCTGCCGGCAGATGTTCGGACGGTCGGCCATGGTCCGGGCGATCTCCGGGGAGAGGTCCTTGGGATGGGAGGAGATGAACCGGATCCATTCAATCTCTTCGACCCGGCTCACCATTTTCAGAAGTCCGGCGAAATCTTCTCCCCTCCCCGGGTCTCGGTAGGAGTTCACGTTCTGGCCCAGAAGTTGGATTTCCTTATACCCGTTTTTAGCGAGATCCAGGACCTCCGCCAGGACGCCCTCCATCGGTCGACATTTCTCCCGGCCCCGGCTGAAGGGAACGACGCAGTAGGCGCAAAAATTGTCGCAGCCTTCCATGATAGGGACATAAGCGCTGACGCGGCTTTCCCGAAGGGTCTCGGCGGACCCGATCTCGTGCCAGGCGCGGTTCCAGCTCGTCTTGAGGAGTTTGCCTTCCCGCTTTTGGGAGAGGAGCGCGGCGAGTTCGTGGTAATGATCGGGGCCGACAATGATGTCGATCTCGGGCCTTTTTTTAAACAAGTCCTTGCGGCGGAGCTGGGCGACGCAGCCGAGGACACCGATAAGCCTGTCCCGGTCCTTCTTGAGAGGGGAGAGGCGGCCGAGGAAGGAATCGATCTTATCTTCCGATTTCTTCCTCACGGCGCAGGTGTTGACGAGGATGACATCGCTCTCTTCGGGCGATCGGGCCTTCGCGGCCCCGGCCCGGATGAGGAGTCCCGCAACGTGCTCGGAGTCGTTCTCGTTCATCTGACAGCCGAACGTCTTGATGAAAAAATAGCATCCTTCGAGGTTCGCGGGCATGTTCCTAGGCTTTGAACAGAACATTATACACGAAAGGAACGACGGGAAATCGCGCTTAGAGGAGATCCTCCAGAATTTCGGCCGCCGAAACGATGAGAAGCGGACAGAGATCGTCGTGGAGTTTTTCGTCCCGTCCGATCTTCGCCCCTTCCGGCGTTCCGATGTCGCAGCCCAGAAGCTCCCTGCAGCGGAGCGCGCCGTGCCGGGCGCGGAAACGCCGGACAAGCTCCTGGCAAAGGGCGTAGGTCTTCTCCTTGGCGGCTTCATCCTCCGCCCGCGTCCTGCCGTGCTTCAATCCGATCACCATGAACGCTCCGGTCAAGGCGCCGCACGTTTCGGCCATCCTGGCCATGCCCCCGCCGAATCCCTGGGAGATGCGGAGCGCGGTCTCCCGGGGAAGCCCGTATTCATCGCTGAAAGCGGCCAGGACCGCCTGCGAACAGCTGAATCCCTCTTTGAACATAGCCTTGGCCCGTTCTTTCCTGTTCATTGTCACCTCCACGTCCAGGTCAGGAGTTCGACCCGGACCACGTCGTTTTCTTTTTGGCCGGGGCGCCTGCCAGCATCTCCCGGGCGGTCTGCAGCGAAGCCTCGCTGATCTTGGCGCCGGAAATGAGATGGGCAATTTCTTCGGCCCGCTCCCTGGCCTCAAGCTTCCGGACGGTCGTGTAGGTCCTCTCCTTCTCGAACCTCTTGTCGATCCGGAACTGGTGGGCCGCGGCCGCGGCGATCTGGGGAAGGTGGGTGATGCAAATGACTTGGTGTTTCCGGGAAAGGGCTTCGAGCTTCCCGGCGATGAAATCCGCCGTCCTTCCCCCTATGCCGGAGTCGATCTCATCGAAGATGAGCGTCCTCGCCGTTTCCGCCTCCCTGCCGACGGATTTCAGGGCGAGCATCACTCGGGACAGCTCGCCCCCCGAGGCGATCTTCCGCAGGGGCCGGAGCTCTTCGCCGGGGTTCGGCGAGATGAGAAACTCCACCTCGTCCGTCCCGCCCTCCCGAATGGTGGCCGGGTCCTCAATCGCGGGAGCGATGGTCCGGACCTCGACCTTGAAGGCGGCCTTGTTCATTCCCAGAATGACGATCTCCTTTTCCATGAGTCCGGCCAGTTCTTTGGCCCCGCGGCGGCGGACGGCCGTTAGCTCCCCGGCCTTTGCGGCGTAGTCCTTGAATTTTCCCGCGATCTCCTCTTCGAGCCCCTCAAGCCTTTCCCGGCCCGAGACCAATGCCTTTTCCTCGGCTTTGATCCCACCTAAGTAGGAAAGGACCTCCGGGATCCCGGGCCCGTATTTCCGCTTGAGCTTATCGATGATATTGAGCCTATCCTCGATGACCTCAAGGTCATCCGGCGTCCCCATGTTCCCTTCCTTGAACTTTATGAGGCCCTGGGAGAGCTCTCGCAGGGCGATGCCGAACTCCTCGATCAATGGACCGGAGGATTCGAGGGAAGGATAATACGGGACAAGCTCTTTCAGGACGTTCTTGAACTTGGACAAAAGAGGAAGGATGGATTCATCCTGGGCGTAGCTTAGGTCCAACGCTTGGTCAACGAGCCCGGCAATCTTTTCGGCGTTCTTCAGGATTTCACGGTTCTGGACGAGTTCTTCGTCCTCGCCCGGTCTGAGCCCGGCGCCCTCTATTTCCCGGATCTGGTAGGCCAGAAAGTCCAGCCTCTGAGCGCGCTCCCGGCTTTGGGCCTCGAGCTCCTGCTTCTGGAAGAGGACGGCCTTCAGCTCTCGGGCCGCCCGCGAAACCTCTCCTCTCAGGGTGTTGACGTCCAGAAACGCGTCCAGGTAGATGAGGTGGTTCTCGAGGCGGAGGAGGAAGACATGATCGTTCTGGCCATAGATATCGGCCACGGCCGTCCCGGCTTCTTTGAGCTTCCGGACCGGGACAAGGACACCGTTGATGTGGGCCTTCCCCGGCCCCTGCCCGGAGATCTGCCTTTGGATGAGCAGCTCTTCGCCGTCCTCAAGCCCGAGATCCTTGAGCTTCGCGGCCATCTCCGGCGCTTCGAAAACAGCTTCGACCGAGGCTTCCGTTTTTCCGGTCCGGATATAATCCGGCGATCCCTTGTCGCCCAGAATGAGGCGGATGGCGTCGATAATGATGGATTTTCCCGCTCCGGTCTCCCCGGTCAGGATCGAGAACCCGTTCTCGAGCTCAAGTTCGAGTTCCTCGATCGTCGCCAGGTTCCGGATGCGAAGGGACTTGATCATGCCGCTCCGCTTATTTTGATGAATTCAGCTTGTAGGGAACGAGGGCCCTCTCCATATTGATCCGACCGTAGCCGATGTGATCGTCCTTTCCCGGGAACTTGTCGGCGTTCACGTCGTCGGACGAATAACGGATGACATTCATCACCTGGGAGACGGTGAGCCAGGGCTTGAGGCTCTTGATGAGGGCCGCGAATCCGGCCACGTGGGGCGTGGCCATGGAAGTGCCGTTGGCGTACGCATACGGGGCGAACCCGGAAGGGGTGTCCCAGGTCGGATAAAGACTCAGGATATCCACCCCCGGGGCGGCCACGTCGACCTCGGGGCCGAAATTGGACCAAGGGACCTGTTTGTCGTTGTAATCCGTGGCGGCGACGGCCAGGCAATAATCGTCGTAGGCCGCCGGGTAGAGGACGGGCCCGCTCTCATTTCCGGCCGCGGCGACGACGACCACGTTCTTGTCGTAGGCGTACTTCAACGCCTTGAGAAGATCCTCATCGCGTTCTTCGCCGCCCAGACTGAGGTTGATGACCTGAGCCCCCTGGTCGGTCGCCCAGTACAGCGCCCGGATCAGGGCTCCGTAATCCCCTTCGCCGTTGGCGGCGATGATCTTGCCGGGAAGGACCTTGCAGTTCCAGGCTACTCCTGCGATGCCCAGGCTGTTGTTGGTGTCCGCCGCGGCGATCCCTGCGACGTGGGTGCCGTGCCAGTGGTCGTCTGTGGCGTCGTCGTCGTTATTGATGAAGTCCTTGCCGCGGGAAGCGAGCTTGTTCTCGATATCGGGGTGGTCCATATCGAGGCCGGTATCCAAAACCGCGATGATGACGCCGGCATCGCCTTTTGTCTGGTCCCATGCCCCCGTGGAGTTGATGTCGGCGCCGGCGGTGCATTGAGGCCGGTCGGGAAGGTCATCGAGGACCTGGCCCGTGTTGGAGAGAGCGTATTGGGACTCGAAGTACTTGTCCCCGGGTCTGACCGTGATCCGGATGATGGGGTCCGGCCTCGCGCTCTCGATGTCGGGATTGCGCTGCAGGGCGGAGAGGAAATCGGTCACGGAAACGCCCTCGGGGACAGCGATGATGTGAAGCCCGATCTGGGGGACGGATGCGAGCGACGTGGAACCGTAAGCCCGGAGAATGGGACGGATGTTCTGGACGGCGATGCCGGGGCGGAACCTGACGAGGACACGGTCTGTTGCGTATCTTCGCCCGCTTGAAGGGGGAACGGCCGCCCGCCCCAGCGTGCGAACCCTCATCTCGTCGTGAAGAGCGGGTGCGCGGCTGAGCTCCCGGAGCTTCTGTTCGGAAGGCCCGGGTTCCCGCTTATGCCGGCCGTCGAAACCGAATGTCCGGGTCCCAACGAGGAAGGCCAACACGCAGGCTGACGCGATCATCAGGCCTGCCAGGGTCTTTTTCGCTTTGTTATCGGTCATGGTTGTCATATCCTTGTCCGGTTAAAACCCGTAGAGGAGTCTAAGAGATGCGCTCAGGTCGGTCCCTCCTTTGGCGGGGACGATCCCCGCTTCTCCCCTGAGACCGAATTGCCGGGTCACTTGGAAGGTTGTTCCCAGGGAGATCCGAACGAGGCCTTTTTGTCGCATCTCCCGGACTTGCGTTCCCTGAAGATCCCCCATGGTCTCCGTCATTCGGAAGTCTCCCCAGAGCCAACTCAGCGAGACGCCCAGGTAGGGCCTGAACTTTTTGTAAGCCGTATAGACGAGCGAGGCTCCCGCGTCGAGCTGTGACCATTTCGGTTTTCCCTGCGTTTCCCCTGGAACGGCGAACCCTTCGATCGGACAATTTTTTGTGGAGCCTAATGAAGAGACGAACCGGGCGGCCGCTTCCGTCTCAAAGTCCCCGAAAGAAAAGAGGCCTTTACGGAGCTCCCCCCCGAGAACGACCCCCTTCACCGCGCCCGCCTGGTAATTTATTGAGATCGGCAGGCTCCGAAAGAGCGACCCCTTGAAATCGGAGAAGTTCAATCCCGCGAACAGGCCCAGGGTGAGATCGATGGGGAATTCGAATTCCGAGGCCAGGTAGACGTTGTAAGCCTTGAGCTTCGATTCGTCGGGCCCTTTGTCCCACTGGACGTTCCGCGAAAGAGCGTCCGTCCCCAGGCCTAGCCTGATGGCCATTCCTTGGAACAAGCTTTTCTCCTGCGCCCGGCCCGCAGCGGTCCCGGCTAGGATCAGGCAGGCCGCAAGGAAAACGTGCAGCGCCGTCCTTTTTTTCATATTGATCTCCGATCGGCAATTCTGATTGTCCATCTGTGGAAAAGCCTATTTCTGTTTCTTCGCTTTGTCCGCGGCTTCGATCTCTCGGAGCCGCTCTTGGGTCTGCTTGACGAAAGCGCTTTTCGGATAATCCGTGACCAGCTTCGTGAAATAAGGGACGCTCTGGTCAACCTTGTTCCATTTGAAATAGGAGTCGCCGAGGTAGAAGAAGACGGCGTCCATCTTGGCGAAGCCTGGGTAATTTGTCACCAGCTCGGTCAGCCGGCTTGTCGAGGCCTTGTATGCCTCCACCCGATAATAATGGGTGGCGATGGTCAGCGTGTTATCGGCCAGCCGTTCTTCGCAGATCTTGATCTTTTCTTGGGCGGACTTGGCCTGTTCGCTCAGAGGATAGGCCGTGACGACCTTTTTAAGCTCGGCCAGGGCCTGGATCGTCTTGGTCTGGTCCCTCCCGGCTTTGAGCGTTTTCGTGAAGAAGGTCATCCCGATCTGGTATTGGCAATAAGCCGCCGAGGGGCTATAAGGGTAAAGGTTGATGAATTCGCGGTATTCGGCCGCCGCCAGGATCATGTTGCCCTCGTCGCCTTTTTTGAAATAGGCATCGGCGATGAGGAGCTTGGCCCTCTGGGCGTAGAAGCTTTTCGGAAAGGAATCGATGACCTGGCGCAGGTAGAGGAGGGCCTTTTCGGTGTCTTTTTTGATCTCCGCTTCGCCGAGCTTGAACAGGGCCTCGTCGGAAGAGGAGATCTCGGGAGCGACCTCCACGTTCTTCTTTTTACAGGCGGGAAAGACCAGGGCGAGGGAAAAGCTGAGCATGATCGCGGCGCCCGTTTTCCATAGGATCGGTTTCATGTTGCGTGTCCTCTCACTTCAGGAAGAATAGAGTTGCTGGATCCAGCGCCATTCCTGCTCGAGCCCCTCGTCGAGACGGGTCTTTGGGGAATAGCCCAGGTCCTGCCGCGCCTTTCGGATGTCGGCCCAGGTATCGGGGACATCTCCCTTCTGCTTTTCGGTCCAGAGGATCCTGGCCTTCATCCGGCTGATGCCCTCCATGAGCCGGATAACGTCCGCCAGTTTCTTGCGGTGGCCGCCGCCGACGTTGTAGGTCTCGCCGGGCTTCCCGGAAACGAGGGCAGCTAGGCTGGCCTGGACGATGTCATCCACGAACGTGAAATCCCTGGTCTGTTGGCCGTCCCCGAAGACGGCGATCTCCCTGTCTTCGGCAAGGGCCTTGAAGAACTTGTGAAAAGCCATGTCCGGCCGTTGGGAAGGTCCGTAGACCGTGAAGAAACGAAGAGACGTGGTCGGGACGCCGAAGTTCTTGTAATAGAGAAAACAGAGCTGCTCGGCGGCGAGCTTGCTGACCCCATAAGGGGAAAGCGGATGGACGGGATTCGTTTCCAACATGGGGAGGGTGGGGGTCAGGCCGTAAACCGAGGACGACGAGGCATAGATGAATTTCTTCAGGGGAAGTCCCTTTGACGCCTCGAGGAGCTTTTGGGTCACCCGGATGTTGTTCTTGAGATAGATATCAAAGTTCCGGCCCCAGCTCGCTCGAACACCGGCCTGGGCGGCGAGGTGGAAGACGCAATCCGCGCCTTCAAGGATGCCGGCCGTATCGAGATCATCCAGGTCCTGATCCAGAAATTCGAATTCGTTATGAGCGCGCAGAGGAGAGATGTTCCGCTCCTTGATCCATCTCGGGTAGAAATCGGTGAACGAGTCGATCCCGGTCACGGAAAAGCCGTCGGCAAGGAGCTTTTGACATAGGTTCGAGCCGATGAAACCGGCAGCGCCCGTCACGATGGCCTTCATGGGTCATTCCGCTTGTCAGGGAGACGGGCGATTCTCTTCATCTCGCCGATCACGGCGGCCGGGTCCGGGGCGGCGAATATCGCCGAGCCGGCCACGATGATGTCCGCTCCGTGGCCGATCAGGTCAGCCAAATTATCAAGTTTGATCCCTCCGTCGACCTCGATAGGAATGTCAAGCTTTTCTTCCCGTATCCAGGTTTTAAGCGCCCGGATCTTCGGAAGGCATGCGGGAATGAATTTCTGCCCCCCCCATCCGGGATTGACGGACATGAGGAGGACGAAATCGAGCTCGCAGAGGATCTCCTTCATCAGGTGGATGGGGGTCGCGGGATTCAAGGCCAGGCCGGCCCTGCGGCCCAGCTCCTTGATGAGTGTGACGTCCTTATGGATGTGGGCGGAAGCCTCTAGGTGGAACGAGATCCAATCGGCTCCGGCATCATGGAAGAGGGGGATGAAGGAGCGCGGCTCCTCAACCATGAGGTGGACGTCCAGGGGCAAAGAGGTCTTGCCCTTCAACGAGGCCACGAGCTGGGGGCCCAGGGTGAGATTGGGGACGAAGTGTCCGTCCATGATATCGATATGGATAAGGTCGGCTCCGGCTTTCTCGGCAGTCTGAACGGCCTCCGCGAGGCGGGTGAAGTCGGCGGAAAGGATAGACGGGGCGATACGGACCATCATCGGCTGACCTCCAGTGTGATCAGGTTTCTCTTCTGGATCTTGTATCCGTTTGGGGGGGATTGTTTGATGATGATCCCTTTGCCGAGCCCGGGGTAGTAGGTGGAGCGGCTGTCCCCGATCATGAAATCCAAGGCCTTGAGCTGGTCAATGACCGTCGCGGCATTTTTCCCGATCAGATCAGGCATGACGTAGCGCTCCTCCCGGTCGCCCTGGCTGACCAGGAGGCCGATGGCCGAATTCCGCTCGGCGGCTTCCTCCGCTTGAGGCCTCTGGGCAAGGATCTTGCCGGCCGGGAACCTAGGCGTGTGGATCTGGGTGAGCTTGCCTTTGAAAAGCCCGGAGTCTTTCAGGAGCGGCAGGGCGGCTTCGAGACTACGGCCTTCGAGGGCGGGAACGGCGACCTTCTCGCTCCCAGAACTGATGAAGACCTGGATGACCTTTGTTACCCGGATCTTAGAGCCTGCCGCGGGGACCTGGCGGACGATTCGCCCCTTCGGCCACTGATCGTTGAACTCGCTCCCCCTTTGGGAGAGGGAAAGGTCCTTTTTTTCCAGGAGGCCTTTGGCCTCGGCGAGGCCTTTGCCCGTGAGGTCCGGGACCGAGACGGTCTCGCCCTTCAGGATGATCTGGGAGAAGATGATGGCG
>CAZSMW010000013.1:0-11834 GCA_964607985.1 uncultured Eubacteriales bacterium | reverse complement strand
ACGCCCTCTTCGCCCTGAACGACCTGCGCACTCTCCGCTCGAAGATGGACCTCGTCAGCCGGAACTGCCAAAAGGTCGCCGAGTTCCTCCAGACTCATCCGAGGGTTTACCAGGTGGACTACTTGGGACTCCCGAGCTATCATCTCCACCCCATCGCCAAAAAATACATGAAGCTCGTGGACTCCGGGGACGGCGCCGGGAACGAAGTCAACCGTTACGGCCACCTC
The DNA here is from genome assembly GCA_964607985.1 of uncultured Eubacteriales bacterium. GTDB lineage: Bacteria > Acidobacteriota > Aminicenantia > Aminicenantales > Saccharicenantaceae > JALHVH01. The sequence continues at coordinate 11,607 of CAZSMW010000013.1, read as the reverse complement.
ATGAGCTTTCGGGTGGACGGGCCGCCGGCCAACGCCCGGAAGGTCTTCGACAGCTTCAAGATTATCTACCGGGCAACGGACCTGGGACGGATCAAGAGCGTTGCCACCATCCCGGCGATCTCGACCCATTCCCAGCAAGGCGAGGAGGCCCGGCGGATGGCCGACATCCCGCTCCAGCTCATCAGGCTATGCGTCGGCGGCGAGGACCCGGACGATATCATCGGCGACGTCGACCAGGCGCTCAAGAAGATCTGAGATCTGAACAGGATTTTTTTACCGTTTTATAAGAACCCGTCTTGCCTTTTCCGGGCCGAACCCTTAGAATTGTTTCTATGGAAAGAATTCGGATCCGGGGGACCCAAGACCTGCGGCTCCAGGGAGAAGTCCGGATCAGCGGATCTAAGAACGCCGTCCTGCCGGCGATTGCCGCCGGCCTGCTCACCAACGAGAAGCTCAACCTGACGAACATCCCCCTCGTCAAGGATGTCTTCACCATCCTCACCCTCATGAAACAGTTGGGGGCTGAGTATGACATCGAGGGCAATTCCCTCGCCGTCCAAGTAAGGGACATCACTTCGGATGAAGCCGCTTACGAGCTCGTGCGGGCCATGAGGGCCTCCATCCTCGTTCTGGGCCCGCTCCTGGCCCGTTACGGAAAGGCCGTCGTCGCCCTCCCGGGGGGTTGCGCCATCGGGTCAAGGCCCATCGACCTCCACATCAACGGCCTCCAGAAGCTCGGGGCGACCATCAGCCTGGAGCACGGCTACATCCAGGCCACGGCCGACAAGCTTAGCGGCGCGTCCATTGAATTCGAGAAAAAAACCGTGGGCGGCACCGAAAACCTCTTGATGGCAGCCTCTCTGGCCGCAGGAGAGACCGTCCTGAAGAATTGCGCCCTTGAGCCGGAGATCACCAATCTCTGCGAACTCTTGGTCAAGATGGGAGCCCGGATCGACGGAATCGGAGAGGAAACGATCCGGGTCATTGGGGTCCGTGAGCTTGGCGGCGCGACCCACGAGATCATCCCGGACCGGATCGAAGCCGGGACGTTCCTGGTGGCCGGCGCCCTGACCCGCGGCGATATTCTCCTCAACCACATCAATCCCGCCCACCTCCAGACGATCATCGAAAAGCTGCGATATTCAGGGGCGATCATCGAGCCCCTCCGGGGCAGCGCCCTGAGGGTCGTCGGGAGCCGTGAGATCAAGCCCCAGGACATCACGACCTCTCCTTATCCCGGCTTCCCCACGGACATGCAGGCTCAATTCATGGTCCTGATGACCCAGGCCCTAGGGACATCCATCATCACGGAGACCATCTTCGACCGGCGGTTCTCTCACGTCAACGAACTGCTGAGGCTCGGCGCCAACATCGAGGTCCAGGGGGACAAAGCCATGGTCAAGGGAAAGACCCCTCTCTCGGGCGCCGAGGTCATCGCCACCGACCTGAGGGCCTCGGCTTCGCTCGTCCTTGCGGGCCTGATCGCCAACGGCGAGACTGTCATCAATGAGATCGAACACCTCGACCGCGGCTACGAAAGGATCGAGGAGAAGCTCCAAGGAATCGGCGCTTCCATCGAGCGGATCCGGAACTGAAGAGGAGGGACCATGGAGGGCTGCATTTTCTGCGGGATCATCAATAAGGACATCCCGGCCCGGATCGTTCACGAGGATGATGAGGTCCTGGCCTTCGAGGATATCAACGCAAAGGCCCCTGTCCATATTCTCATCATCCCCAAGGAACACATCGGGTCGCTCAACGACCTGCCGAAAGACCGGGAGCCCCTGCTGGGGCGGATCCTGGCCAAGGCGCGGGCGATCGCGGCCGAAAGGGGGATTTTGAAAAGCGGCTACCGGATTGTCCTCAACACGGGCCCGGACTCCGGCCAGGAAGTTTTCCACATCCACGTTCACCTCCTCGGCGGCCGGAGGATGACCTGGCCCCCCGGGTGAAATGCCCTTGAAGAGCGTCTCCATCATCGGGGCGGCAAAACTTGGCGCTTCCCTGGGCCACGCCCTCGCCCGAAAGGGCTATGACATCAAAGGGCTCTCCTGCCGCCGGCTGTCCTCGGCCCGGGAAAGTGCAAGGCTCATCGGCAGGGGAAAAGCGACCGCGGGCGCCGTGAGGGCCGTGGCGGGAGCGGAGATCCTGTTCCTATGCGTCCCGGACGACTCCGTCGCCAAAACCGCCGCTCTGCTGGCAGCCTCCTCCATCGATTGGCGGGGAAGGACGGTCTTCCACTCGAGCGGCCTGCTCCCCGCCCGGGTCCTGACTCCCCTCAGGGAAAAAGGCGCTTTTACGGCGTCGTTCCACCCGATCCAGACTTTCGCCCGGAAAGAAGCCAGGCCCGACCTCTTCAAGGGGATCGGTTACGGACTCGAGGGAGACCCTGAAGCTCTGATGACAGGAGGGATGATCGTTCGCCGGCTCGGCGGCAGGGCCCTCTTTCTCGCCGAGGCCGACAAACCCCTCTACCACGCGGCCTGCGTTCTTTGTTCTGGAGGGACAGCGACTCTCCTGGGTTCGGCCTTCGCGCTCCTCGAATCGAGGGGTCTCGGAGAAAAAGAAGCGATGACGGTCCTCCTGCCCCTGGCACAAAGGACTTTACAGAATGTAAAGGAAATTGGCGCCGGCCCCGCGGTTACGGGCCCCTTCGTTCGAGGGGACATAAGGACCGTCCTCGAGCACCTCCGGGTCCTGCCCGCGAAAGGGACTTGGAGAGATCTTTACGCGGCCCTCGGCCGGAGGAGCCTCGAAACCGCCGGAAAAAGGGACCTCTCCCCGAAAACGATCAGGACATTGAGAAAGATCCTGGAAGATAGATGACCTCCTCTTCCAGGAGAATCCCGGACTTCGCCCTCACCCGCTCCTTGAGTTCCGCGGCCAGGGACAGGATGTCGCAGGCCCGCGCCCGGCCGAGGTTGATGAGAAAATTGCAGTGGCCGGAAAAAACGGCGGCATCTCCGACCCGGACCTCCCTCGCCCCGGCCTCTTCGAGCAGGCGGCCGGCTGCGACCTTCGTCCCATCCGGAAGGACCGGGTTCTTGAAGTAGCTTCCGGCGCAGGGCGTCCCCCAAGGCGGCTGTTTCCTCGTTCGCTTATCAAGGTTCTCATTGATCCCGTTCCGGATCCTATCCGGGTCGCCGGGGGATGCCTTGAGGACGGCGCTCAAAGCGATGGAGTGCTTTTGTTGGAGGGCCGACCGCCGATAAGCGAACGCCAGATCATTTCCTTCCGCCGTACGCTCGTTTCCCTTTTCGTCCAGGAAAACGCCCGCGCGGAAGATGTCCCCGATCGAACCCCCAAAGGCCCCGGCGTTACTGTAGAGGGCTCCGCCGAGTGTCCCCGGGATCCCTGCCAGGAACTCCAGTCCCGCGAGGCCGTTGTCCATGGCGAATTCCAGTACCTTCGACAACGGCGTCCCCGAGAGGACCTCGATCTCGCCGGGGTCGGGTCTCCAAGCGATGGCCTGGGCTCTGTTCCGGATGATAAGCCCCAGGTAGCCTTCGTCGGGAAAAAGAATATTGTACCCTCCGCCGATAATATAAAAGGGGACGGATTTCAGTCTGGCACGGGCGACGGCGGCTTTCATCTCTTCGGCCGATCCGGCTTCAAAGAAGAATTCGGCTTTCCCCCCGATCCTGAAGCTGGAATGTTCCTTCAGGGACACGCCAGTCATCAGCGGGCGCCCGACGGATTCGAGGAAACCTCCGGCGAAATCCTTAAACTTATCCATTGACGGTATTATAAAGAAGCTGGACAAGCTAGACAAGCTGAACAGGCTAGGAAGCATTTCTTTTCGTGGATTAGGGCAATGGCGCAGGGACGATGCCCGGAGGAGGTCGCCGCAGGGCGGAGCGGGCACGGGTCCTCATTCCTAATGGGCGGCTCTGGATGCCGCCCGTAAGCCCCCGTAGCGGAGAGGGGACCCGTCGGCCTATCCGACGGGGGGAACCGACGGGACTGGTTCCCTGGGGGGCCGGGGGCCAAGGGCGGCTCCAGGCCGCGGCCGACGGAGGGGGCGCCCCGAGCCTGAAATTCCTTCTCACGCGAAACGAAATGCTGATGCGTAGGCTGGCTCATTTGGCACATATTTTGCTATAATTCATACGGAGATGAGGGTGTATTGACATTTGCCCGGACGCAAGCTATCATTCTAAAAATTTATTTGTGAGGTTGTGAATGAAAAGAATCCTATTGACAGCAGTCCTGTTTGCCATAGTCACCACGGGTTTCCTCGCCGCCCAGAGCGAGGCGGACGAAGCCTATATCAAGGCCATGACCCAGAGCGACCCGTGTCAGAAGGTCCAGGCGCTCAAGGCCTACCTCCAGAAGTACGCCGGGAAAGGGACCCAGTACGAGAACTTCGCTTGCGTCTATATTTGCCTGACGCCTTGCCAGACGAAGCCCACCGCGGAAAGCATCCAGTACGGCGAGAAAGCCCTGACCATGTCCGGGATCGACGACCTCACCCGCATGCAGATCCTGATCACTCTCTCCAGCCTCTACATCGGCACGGGCCAGAACCTCGATAAGGCCAAAGCGCATGCCGGACAACTCATCGACCTCGCCAAGGCCAACAAAGAGAAGGAACCAAGTGAAGCCCAGTGGACCAAGATGATCGGCGCCGGCTGGTTTCTCCAGGGCCAAGCCGCCGAGAAGGCCAAGGACATAGGCGCCGCGGCCGACGCCTATATCAATTCCTACACGATCCTAAAAGATCCCAAGATCATGGCCCAGATCAAGAAGCTGGCCAAGACCCTGTACGACGCCAAACAATTCGCCGAAGCGGAAAAGGTCTTCCGGACCCTCTACAACCAGTCCAAGGACGCCGACAGCGCCCTGATCCTCGGCCAGATCCTCTACCGGAACAACAAGGCCGACGAAGCCCTCACTCTCTTCAAGGAAGCTTACGCCAAGAAAAGGACCGGCGAGCTCGCTTACAACATCGGCATCATCCTGGCCAAGAAAACGCCCCAGGAAGCGATCGATTACCTCATCGTGGCCAGCTTCCTCTATCCGGCCCAATCCCAGAACGCCCTTGGCATGGCCCAAAATCTCTTCTTCACTTCCTCCCCCGACGCCAAGATCAACGACGTCATCAACAAGATCCAAGAGAAGCAGAAAAAGATCGACGATCTCACGAAGGCGTTCAATACAAAGTTCACCGACAAGAATGAAGAGGATTTGACCGACGTCGAGAAAGCCGAGATGAAGAAGATACTGGCCGACATCGACGTCCAGAAGGCTGAGATCGCCAAGCTCCAGTCCTCAAGCTCCGAGATAACGGCCAAGTGGACGAAGCGCATGGACGACGTCAAGAAGAGGATCGGGACCGGGTAAGAGTCCCGTAATTTTTCGTTCGGCTCGAGAAAATCAAGTGGTGGGGTCTCTCTCCCGGAGGGAAGCAGTTCAAAAGATCGCGGAACTGCGGGAGGAAATCGCCACCCACGAAAAGAAATATTACATCGATAACGACCCCCAAATCTCGGATTTCGAGTTCGACCGGCTCATGAAGCGGCTCGGGGACCTCGAATCCCGTTTCCCCGAGCTCATCACTCCCGAATCCCCGACCCAAAGGGTGGGCGAGAAGCCCCTCGATAGGTTCGCGTCCGTCGCACACGGCAAACCCATGCTGAGCATCGACAACTGTTACGACGAGCAGGGGCTGAGGGACTTCGAGGACAGGGTCCGCAAACTCCTCCCGGGAGAGGAGATCGGGTACGTCACCGAGCATAAGATCGACGGGCTCGGCATTTCCATCATCTACCGCGACGGCCGGTTCGCCCGGGCCGTAACGAGGGGCGACGGCGTGAGGGGCGACGACGTCACGGCCAACGTCAAGACCATCCGGTCCCTCCCCCTCGTCATCAGCGAAATGGGCGACGTCGAGGTCCGAGGAGAGATCTACATCCCCTCCGAGGCCTTCTTGTCAATCAACCGGGAGCGCGAGGAACGTGAGGAAACACCCTTCGCCAACCCGAGGAACGCCGCCGCCGGCTCCATCCGACTCCTCGACTCCCGGGAGGTCGCATCCAGGAAGCTCGACGTCTTCCTATATTACCTTTCCATCGCGGGGGCAGAGCCGCCCGTACAATGGGAAAGCCTCCTCCGTCTGAAAGACCTCGGTTTCAAGACTAATCCCCACTCCCGGTCCTGTCGGTCGCTGGATGATGTCGTTGCTTACTACACAGAGTGGGCCGGGAAACGGGACACCCTCGACTACGAAGCCGACGGGATCGTGGTCAAGGTCGACTCGGCGGTTCAGAGGCAGACCCTGGGAGCCACCGCCAAATCCCCCCGTTGGGCGATCTCCTATAAGTTCCTTGCCCGCCAGGCCACCACCCGTGTCAACGACATCATCATCCAAGTCGGCCGGACCGGGGCCTTGACCCCCGTCGCCGTGCTCGAACCCGTCAAGCTTTCCGGAACAACGATCAGTCGGTCCACCCTCCACAACGAGGACGAGGTCCGGCGCAAGGACATCCGCGTCGGGGACGTCATCCTCCTCGAGCGGAGCGGCGACGTCATCCCTCATGTCGTTTCCGTCATGAAAGAACAGCGGACGGGGAAAGAGAAACCTTTCGCTTGGCCCAAATCGTGTCCCGTGTGCGGGGCGGCCGTCTTCCGGCCGGAAGACGAAGTGATCTCACGCTGTGTCAACCCGTCCTGCCCGGCCAAGCTCCGGGAGTCCGTCCTCCATTTCGCCGCGCGCCGGGCCATGAACATCGACGGCCTGGGAGAGGCGCTCGTGGATCAGCTCCTGGAGAAAAACCTGGTCCATGAGATCTCCGATCTTTACTCCCTTAAGTTCGAGGACCTGGCCGGACTGGAGCACATGGGCTCCAAGAGTTCGCGAAACCTCCTCGGCCGGATTGAAGCGTCCAGGACGAGGGACCTCTCACGCCTCATCTTCGCCTTGGGCATCCGTCATGTCGGCGAGAAGCTCGCCCGGACCCTGGCCGGGCGGTTCAAGAGCCTCGACGACCTGGCCTGCGCAACAGTCGAGGAGCTGGCGGAGGTCGAAGACGTTGGACCGAAAGTCGCGGCAAGCATCGTCTTCTTTTTCGCCCAGGACGGGAGCCGGAAGCTTCTGACCAAGCTGAAGGAGGCCGGATTGAACCTCTCCGTCGGGGAGGAAAAGAGCGGGGCCGGGCCGCTTGAAGGCCAGGTCTTCGTCATCACCGGGACGATTGCGAGCTTAAGCCGGGACGAAGCCGTGGAACGGATCGAGGAACTCGGAGGGGCAACGGCGGCGGCGCTTTCCGGAAAAACGACATATCTGGTCGTCGGCGGGTCCCCGGGTTCCAAGCTCGTTCGGGCAAAAGAGATGGGAATCAGGACCATCGGGGAAGAGGAATTCCTGAAGCTCTTGAAAAAGCGCTGACGATTATTTTTTCTTGGTCCTGAAGATGTCCAGAGAGAATAGACCCTTAAGCCCTTTGGGCCTCGCGCCCTTTTTGATCTGCTGAAGCTCCTGCCGGGCAAGCTTGTGGTCCGGGTCCGTTTCCAGGGCCTTTTGGAACTGCTTGGAAGCCTTGGTCAGCAAACCTTCGTTCTTATAGAGAAATCCCAAACCCACGTACCCCTCGGGGTTCCACGACTCGAGGCTGATGGCCTTCAAGAAATCCTCTTCGGCCTTCTTCCGATAAGCGGGGATTTTGGATTCGGCCATGGCCAACAACAGATAGAAATCGCCCTTGTTCTTCCGGAGGCGCACGGCCTCCTCGAGGAGGACGACGGCGTCATCATAACGCTCCTGTTCATAGAGCGTCTTCCCTTGCCGGAACTTGATGTCCGCACGTTTCAGGATGTCTTGGGGCTCCTCGACGTGGGCCGCTCCGGCGCTTGCATCGTAGATCTTACGCTTTTCCTTGTTGATGAGCGTCCTGTAGGCGTTGGTGATGGCGTCGAAGACCTCGTCGATCTGGTCCCGGTAAGCGGCCTGGACTTCCCGGTCGAAACGGTCGGGGTGGAAGCGTCTGGCGAGGTTGAAATAGGCTTTCTTGATATCATCTTCGGTCGAGGTCCTCGGCACATTCAGGATCTGATAATAGTTCTTCGAAGGAAGGCTCTCGCGCATTTCGACGACATCGGAAATCATGAGCGTGTTGTTTCCGTCCCGTGGTTTCGCGGCGTCCGACGATTCCGACGCCGGCGTTTCGGAGATGGACTCTGTGACGGCCGGGTAGGGTTCTAAGGAGACCAGGTCCAGGCACAGGAGGAGATACAGACTCTTCCAGAAGGACTCCGCCGGAACCTTGGCTGCGGCCAGGACCTTTTCAGTTGAGGCGGCGCCCGAGATTTTATTCAGGACGTTTTTTTCCTCTTCGGTCAGGAGATGGACCATCGACCGCCCTTTGATCCGGGGGGCTTTCTTGGACATGTAGGTCTTGAGCGCCGGGGTGAAGGCCATGCGTCTGATCCCGTACTCGATCAGAAAGGGCGTGCTGATCCGGGCCTCTTCGGTCTTGGCCGCGGATTCCTCTCTTTCCTGAAAAACGATCTCGGCGTCGAAAAATGGAAAGGTGTTCAAGGTCGCCTCCCGGAGCTGGTAGACGAGAGCTTCGCTGAGGTCTTGTTCCGAGATCAGACCCTTGTTTTTCAGGACCTCGCCGATGTTCTGGTTCGGCTCGATGAAGCTGTCCATGCGCGCGTGAGCGTCGCTGGAAATCCTCTCCAGCTTGAACAGGACCTCTCCCAACCTCTCCTCGGGCTGGTTCGTTTTGATCTGGATGAGATTTCCCTTTTGGAAGAAAAAGTATTTTTCGATCTCGTCCTTTTTAAAGATCAGCCGGCCGGTCTTCCTGTTAAAGTAAATGTCATGCAGAAAAAGGGCGATATGTTTCATTTTCTCTGATCACCGCTTCTCATTAATATATATCGAATTCAAGCCGGATTTGCAATATAAATTTGGATTGTCCGGCCTGTCTAGCTTTATCTTATCTTTTATGCTACGTTTTCCATTATGAAAGCCGTCCTTATCCAAATGGCGCCCCGGCTCGGCGATATCAAAACCAACCTGAACCGCCATTTGGAGTTCCTGGACAGAGCCCGGAAGGACAAGGCCGACCTGGTCGTCTTCCCGGAGCTCAGCCTCACCGGCTATAGTCTCAAGGACCTCGTCCCCGACGCCGCCCTCGACGCAGCCCGAAGCCCCGTCTTCAAGGAGATCCTGGCCGCCGGCCGCGGGATGTCCGTGGTCGTCGGGTTCGTCGAGGAGCGGGACAGCGAGAGAGGACTCTTCTATAACTCCGCAGCCTTCCTTGCGGACGGAAAGGTCCTCCACGTCCACCGCAAGGTCTTTCTGCCCACCTTCGGGATATTCGAAGAGGGCAAGTTCTTCGCCCAGGGCCGGAACTTCCGCCCCTTCAAGGCGCCTTTCGGAAAGACAGGCCTCATGATCTGCCGGGATTTTCTCCAGTACGGATCGAGCTACCTGCTCTTCGCCGGAGGAGCTGAGGTTTTGATCGTCATTTCCGCAGCTCCGGGGCGCGGGGTCGCCGGTCCGGGCGGATTCGAGACCAGTCATATGTGGGAGCTTATGGGAGAAGCGATGTCCTATTTTTCCACGGCTTTCGTTCTGTACTGCAACCGCACCGGGTCCGAGGACGGGGTTACGTTCGCGGGCGGGTCATTCATCTACAGCCCGAGAGGAGAGCGCCTGGCCCGGGCCTCCGACCTGGACGAGGAGGTCCTCTCCTGCGAGTTCGACATGGGCCTCGTCCGGCAGGTCCGGAAGAAATGGACCTTCAAACGGGACGAAAGGCCTGAGATCATCCTCCATTCCCTGGAAAGGATCGTCCGCCGCTATGAAGATTAACTCCGCCTTCGTCGAGAAAGTGCTGACGCGCTTCATTCACGATGAGCTGGCCAAGTTCGGCTTTACGAAGGGGGTCCTTGGGCTCTCCGGCGGACTCGATTCCGCGGTATGCGCGGTCCTGGCGGCCCGCGCCCTCGGCGAAAAGAACGTTTTAGCCCTTATCCTGCCCTATGGGACGGCCTTTCCGGCCGATATCAAGGACGCCATCGGTCTCGCCCGCACCCTGGGGATAAGGACGAAGAGGATCGACATCACTCCCCAAGTCGACGCCTATTTCCGCCGTTATCCCACGAAGAGCCGTTTGCTCAAAGGGAACAAGATGGCCAGGGAGAGGATGTCCATCCTTTACGATTTTTCCGCCCGTGAGAAGGCCCTTATCCTGGGGACCAGCAACAAGACCGAGCTCCTCATCGGCTACGGCACGATCCACGGTGACATGGCCTGCGCCATCAATCCGATGGGAGACCTATATAAGACCCAGATCCGCGAGTTGGGCGCCTATCTAGGAGTTCCCGGCAGGATCCTGAATAAACAGCCCACCGCCGGCCTCTGGCCTGGGCAGACGGATGAGGGAGAGATCGGCAACACGTACGCCGAAATCGACGCCGTCCTTTTCGAACTGGCAGACCAGAGGAAGTCCCGGAGCGAAGTCATTGCCGAAGGTTTCAAGGCAGAGGTCGTCGATAAGGTCATCTCTCTCATTAAGGGCTCGGAATTCAAGAGGAAGCTGCCGCCGATCGCAAAGATCTCCTCCAGGACGGTCGGACACGACTTTCTCTACCCCTATGACTGGGACAAATAAGGCATGGCCGAGAACGGGACCCTTTACATCGTCGCCACCCCGATCGGTAATCTCGAAGACATCACGCTGAGGGCCGTTCGTGTCCTCAAAGAGGTCGAAGCCATCGCTTGCGAGGACACCCGCCAAACCATCAAACTGCTGAATAAATACGAGATCAGGAAGAGGCTCATCTCCTACTTCCAGCCAAGGGAGAGACAACGGGTCCCGGAGATCATATCTCTCCTTAAAGCGGGCAAGGACGTAGCCCTGGTTTCGGACGCCGGCACCCCGGGAATCTCCGATCCCGGCTTCCCCCTCATCCGGGAGGCCTTGAAGGAGGGCATCCGTGTGGTCCCGGTTCCAGGCCCTTCAGCCTTCGCGGCTGCCCTATCTGCATCAGGGCTTCCAACGCACCGGTCCCTCTTTGCCGGCTTCCCCCCTCCGAAGAGCGAAGCGACCAGGAAGCTCCTCGTATCGCTAAAAGACGAAGAAGCGACCCTGATCTTCTACCTGCCGGTTCGAAGGATCGCAGAATTCCTCCATCTCATTTTGGCTACTCTCGGAGACAGGCGGATCGTCATCGCCCGGGAGATTACCAAGATCCACGAAGAGTTCATCCGAGGCACCGCCCGGGAGCTTTTCGAGGCCGTCTCGAAAAGGATGTTCAAGGGCGAGGCGACGGTATTGATCGAAGGCCGAGCACGAGAGCGGCGTCCTAAAGATCCACTTGCCAAAGAAACCCGAATCTAAGCCCAAGAAGGTCAATATCCTCGAGGCCCAGGCGGTGGGAAAACCTAAAACTCGTTAAGCAGGTTGGCTCTCTTCCGTTTAGTGTGGGCTGGGTCAATATCTTGGACGGGACGGCTCTCGATGGCCGTGATGTCAAGAGGAGGGCATAGGGAAGGGCTTTGCTCCCGGCTCCGATCCAGATCGCCTGAGACTCGCGTCCTTCTCGGCTCCTCAGGCCCAAGACTCCAGGCTAATCTAATGAGCTGAAGGAAAC
>CAZSMW010000012.1:0-3719 GCA_964607985.1 uncultured Eubacteriales bacterium | reverse complement strand
GATCAACTCCTCGGCCAATTTGCGCCGGGGCTCAAGGCACTCGCGGCGCCTTAGATGGGCACGATCTGAGCACACTCGATCTTCCGGCCCATCTAATGCCTTTATTATCAGCTGGATGATACGCTAGGCCAGTTGGTTCGTAATCAGCAGGTCGGAGGTTCGATCCCTCTCGCTGGCTCCAACAATCCCCCCCGAACAGCAAAGCATATCAGCGACTTAGCCCGGCGCTTGCCGATCCGACCGGGAAAAGAGAGCTAAGGCGGTATCGGGCGGTCGGACTCTCCCCCCTCTACCTGACCTTCCAGGTCACGGCATATCCGCTCGTCCCCAGATGTCCCCGACGGTGAAGCCTTCGGGGAAGGGATCGTCCGGATCCACGCCGTAGGTGGCCCAACCCGTGATCCAAGCCGTGCCCGTGATTGTGGGGACGACGGCCGGGTAGGGCCCGACCCGGGTCTCTTCAATCAGGCGGCCCGTGAAGATCGTCCCGAGAATGCCCTCGTGGCGGAAATCCCGGTGGAGAGGGAGCTCGCCTTTCGCATGGAGAACGGCCATCATGGCACACGTCCCCGTGCCGCACGGCGAGCGGTCGATGGCGCCGGTCCAGGAAGAGGGATTATTCCAATCCAAGGTGCCGGTCGACACGACGACGGCGTTTTTCCGGTCGGCGCTCGGCAACGACGGAGGCCCCGAAAGGACACCGATGGTCACGCCCCGGATCTCGGGATTGTCAGGATGAACGACAGGCAACTGTTCGCGGACCGCGGCCTTGATCATTTCGCCGGCGCGAACGATGTCCCTGCCCTCGTCGGGAGTCAGGTGAAAGCCGAGGGGCGCCGCCTCGGCGATGTAATAGAACATGCCTCCCCAAGCCACGTCCACGACCACGGCGCCGAACTGCGGGACTTCGACGGGGCGGCCGAGATGAACGGCGAAAGCAGGGACGTTCCGGAACATTACGCTCATCACTTTGCCGTTGGCGCATTGCGCCCTTACCGAAACGAGCCCGGCTGGAGATTCGAGGACAATGTCGGTGTAAGGTTCTTTCATCGGGAGCATGCCCGTCTCGAGGAGGGCGGTGGCCGTGCAGATCGTGTTCGTCCCCGACATGGGGACGTATTCGGTCTGTTCCATAATGATGAACCCCGCCTGGGCGCGGGGGTCGGTCGGTGGCAGGATGAGGTTGCAGTTCGAGGCCGGGTAGCCGCGCGGCTCGCGCAGCATGCGTTTCCTCAGGCCGTCGGCGTGCTGCTCGAAGTACTTCATCTTCTCGAACATCGTCCGGCCGGGGACGTCAAGGACGCCGCCGATGATCACCCGGCCGGGCTCTCCGGCCGCGTGAAGATCCACCGCGGTCACGAGGTTGGTCAGTCTCATGGCACGCCTCCTTCAGATGGGCCGATGATACCAAAGCCGGGGAGGGGAAGCCAACGGAGTGCGGCAGTCGGGTTGCGTGGATGACGTCTGAATTACTTCCGAAGAACGTCCACACAGCGCTCTCGGCAATGCGACTCCGGAGGAATACGCAGCTCGATTCGAGCCCCCGAAAACATCTCTTGACCGGGATCTCGAGGCGGTTAAAAACGGACTTGTTTATTTAAAAGTTGCTGACAAAATGGGCGAGAAACGGGGTGCGGGTCAATTCCTCCCATATGCTGCAGCGGATCCAATAACTTACAGGGCCGAATCGTCACGGCCCCGCCGAGCTCCTATTCGACGATCTTGTAGTACTTGAAGATGGGATAGACCACGCTACGCTTATCGACGCCCGCTGACTTCAAATATCCGTCGAGCAGGCTCCATGCCGCGAAACCATCGGCCGCCTGCGGCTCCAGGCAGTAGAACGCCATGTTTGCCAGCGGCTGGGCCAGGTCCACGAGGAAGGTTCCGGCAGGAAATTCCTTGGCCTGGATGCGGGCGAATCCGCCCTCGAGCGAGGTCATAGAGAATCCCCCGCGCCTCGCCTTGACCAGGCTGCTGACGACGAATTCCTCGCCCGCCGCCTTGAGCGGCTTGTTCAGCACTTCGACCTTGATGTTATGGGTCCGGAGCTTGTCGGCAAGCGCATTCAGCTCGGCCGGAATCAAATAGCCGCGCGGGACCGCCGCCTCGGCCGTGCCGACCGGCTTCGTCAGGTCCATGAGGCCCCGGACGAGCTCGGGCGGTCCGAGCAGGGAGGACGGGATGCGGGCGCGGACGCTCGTCCCCGGGAAATAGTCGGGCTCGTTTCTCTCCCGGTAGGCCAGGACATCGACGGTGCCGCGGGATTCGTAGCGGCCGGCCGTGAAATTCTTGAGCTCGCCTGTTTCGGCCTTGGCCCGGACGGCCTCCACGACTTCGCGATCTGCCGTCCGGCATATCTCCTGCATCTCCCGGCCGTGGCGCTTGGCGAATTCGAGGATCCCGGCGATGAGCGCGTATTGGGCGTAGATCTTGCGCTGGAACGACAGATGGATCGGCGTCTCAGCCAGAACGGACATCCGGTTCCGAAGGCCGTAAGCGGCGGCGACGAACTTCGCCTCAGTCGACCAGACCGCTCCATCATGGCTCCAGACCGTCGGCGGCCAGCGGTCGTCGAGCCCGCAGTGGGTGAACGTCTCGAGTCCGAAGTTCTTGCGCGTCTCGTCGCGGAGCTCCGGGAAGAGCTTGTCCCAGACATAAGTCCGGGGACCCGGATGGGCCGCCGGGACGGAGGACGTGCAATAGCCGATGGCGTAGCCGTGCTGGACGCGCTCCATGGCATGGCCGTCATAGATCAGGACCGGATCCCAGCGGTTGAAGACGGTCCGGTAGAGGGCGTTGACTTCCAGCGTTTCGAGCTTGATCGCGTCGCGATTGAGGTTGAAACCCAGGGCGTTCTGCCCGCCGCTCTGGATATGGGGCGTTCCGTCATTGAGGCTCCATGTATCGTTCCCATCCATGCAGAAGCTGGGGCAGACGACGATGATCAGATTCTCGAGGAGATGGGTCATCCGGCCGAGCAGGATTTCGCGGGTCAGCAGGAGGAGCGCCTCTTTCGCCTCGGATTCGTAGGGGTGGATATTCCCCTCGAGGTAGACCACGGTCTTCCCGGATTTCGCGGCCTGCTCGGGCGAGGTGACGCGAGGGGAGGCCAGGACGAGAACCGGGCAGACGCGGCCGAGCGGACTCGTGTACATGTTGAAGACGTGGATTTTATCGCTCTTCCACTTGAGCTTATCGATGAACTCAAGGAGCTCGAGGGACGACGTCGTCCGAACGTAATCGGTCTTCTCGGGTACAATCCGCAGCTCGGACGGCCACCTTCCGTTCCACTTCGTAGGAACAGAGTCTCCCCAATAGATCTTCTGGCCGAAGGCGAGAAGCCCGCTGGTCAGGACCAGGAAGGCGAAGAGAAGCGCTTTTTTCATGTCACCTCCTCCTGTCGAGCGAGCAATCCGGACAGCAGGATCTCGCCGCTCTCGGCCATTCTAGGACGTCTTCCCTGTCCAACACAATTCTTTCCTTGGACCCGGCCCGGTCGCACCGCGGCGCGCGTTTTGACAGCTGAGCGAAGTTTGAGATATAGAAAGGACGCCGAATGTCGAAGAAAGCCTGATTACCCGCGATCATAGTAGGAATAGCAATATGACACTCCGAAACCTATCAAGGATTTGCCGGAACTTGAAATTCCTTCCATCCGGCTGCTTGCCCGCAGCCGCGGCATGGTTGGCGTTTGCTGCGATCTTGCCCGCCAGGGC
>CAZSMW010000011.1:0-4005 GCA_964607985.1 uncultured Eubacteriales bacterium | reverse complement strand
GAACCGTATGGTCTCGCCTTATTACGATTTTCGGTTCGAAAGCTGCCAAGGCTTCAGGGAGGCGCTCGCCGCCGCTTTCCCGTCGGAGAAGACCGCCGTCAACGCTTGCTTTGCTGAGATCTCCGCCGTCTCGGAGGCTATGCGGCCGTTCGTCAATAAGCCCTATCCCATGCAATTCTCCGGGCTGGGCGCGGTTAAAGCCATGCTCCCCTACCTCACATCCGGCCCAAAGATCTTCAAGCTCTTCAAGAAATATAAAAGCCAGTCCGTCAACGATATCGCCGACCGGCATTTCCGCAAGGGAACGCCCCCCCACAGGCTGATCACGAATCTCGCTTATCCCCGGATGGGGATCAGCGGGTTGGCCGGCTATTTCGCCATGATCTCCGAGGATTATTGGCACGTTTTCGAAGGGATGCAGCACCTGGCCGATGTCCTGGCGGATCGTTTCCGGCGAAACGGCGGAGACCTGAGATTGGGCGCCCCCGTGGAAAAGATCCTGACGAAGGACGGGGCCGCCGCCGGCGTCGTGTCCCGCGGCGTCCCTTTCGAAGCGGACGCCGTCATCTCCGCCTGCGACTTCAAGCGGACCTTCCTCGAGCTCCTCGATGATCCATCGCTCATCCCGCCGGTCCAACTGGAAAAGATCAGGAAAGCGGCCGTCTCCGAGGGCATTTTTACGGTTTACCTGGGACTCCACGTGTCGAACGAAGATCTGAGCCGGTCCCTGCGCGCCCACACGGTCGCCTATAACCCCCTGGCCTACGATCTCGATTTTGAAGATCCGAACGATCCGGCCCACTTCAGCAAATGCGGTTTCGGCCTGCATTCTCTATCGCTCATCAACCCGGCCCTCGCTCCGGAAGGCAAGTCCTCGCTGATGATACAGGCGATCTGTCCAACCCGCTGGCAGGGCAACTGGCACAAAGGCGACCAGGAGAGATACTCAGTCCTCAAGGAACGGGTTAAGGCCGCGCTCATCGAACGGGCCGAATCGATCGTTCCGGACCTCGGGTCGCGGATCGAGTTCGAGGACGCCGCGACACCCCTGACTTACGAGCGCTACACGGGCAATACGGACGGCGCCACATCCGCCTGGTCCTGGGACCCACGCAAGGCGTTCTACGAGGGCGGGATGATGTCAACCGCGGTGGAGACGCCGGTCCGGGGCCTTTTCATCGGTTCGTGCTGGTCCAACCAGATCGGAGGGGTTCCGAGCGCCATCGCCGCGGCCTACACCTGCGCGAAGAAGATCAGATAAGCCGGGGGGCTGGAATCACTTCAACCAACGGTCAAGCCAGCCGATCACGGTCTCGTGCCAGAGGATGGAGTTGGCCGGTTTGAGGATCCAGTGATTCTCGTCGGGAAAATAGAGGAACCTGCTCGGGATGCCGCGCCGCTGCAGAGCGTTGAAACTCGAAAGCCCCTGTGTTTCCACGACCCGGAAGTCCTGCCCGCCGTGGACGATGAGCATCGGCGTCTTCCAGTTCTTGACGAAATTCGCCGGGTTGTGCTTCTCGTAGCCCTGGGGATTGTCCCACGGGGTCCCGACGTGGTCCCATTCCGGAAACCAAAGCTCCTCGGTGTCGTAATAAGCCGCCCGCTCATCTAGGTTCCCGTCGTGGCTCACCAGACATTTGAACCGGTCGGGCCAATTTCCGGCGATCCAGTTGATCATGTAGCCGCCGTAAGAAGCGCCCAGGGCCCCGACCTTATCTGCGTCCATCCAAGGGCATTTCTTCAAGGCCGCGGCGAGGCCTTTCTTTAGGTCCTCGAGAGGCTTACCTCCCCAGTCGCCGCGGATGGAATCGCAGAAGGCCTGCCCATAACCCGTGGAACCGTGAAAATCGACCATCACCAAGGCGTATCCGGCTCCCGCGTAGGACAGCGGGTTCCAGCGGTAATGGAAATCGTTCCCGAAGGACCCTTGCGGCCCGCCGTGGATCAGAAAAGCGACCGGGTATTTCTTCGCCGAATCGAAATCCGCCGGCTTGACGATATAACCGTGGACAATCTCGTTGTTCCAGCCGTTGAAGGTGAACGGCTCGTCATCACCCATGCGGGCCGCGGCGACCTTGGCCGCGTTGAAGCGGGTGATGACCTGTTCGTCACTTCCGTCCGACTTGACGGAATAGATCTCGGACGGCGACTTCAAGGTGTGACGCTCAAAGACGATCCGTCCCGAGACCGGGGCGAATCCGTTCACGGCCCCCTGTCCAACGATCGTCCGGGCTTTTCCGGTCTTGACGTCGATCGTGAACAATGCGTTCTGTCCCCGGGCGGGGGCCGTGGCCAGGATGGTCTCCCCGTCGGAGGACCAGGCCATGGAGGCGACCGAATAATCCCAGGCTTCCGTCAGGACGCGCCCGGCGCCCTCGGGCCACGGCTTGAGTACGATCCGGTAACGGTCGGCCTCGTAGCCGGGACGAGCCATGGCTAGGTAGGCCATCGTCTTTCCGTCGGGAGAAAAGACCGGCGTCGTATCCCAGGCCTTGTTGGCTTCGGTCAGGCACCGGGGCGCCTGCGACCCGTCGACCGGCGCGTAATAAATGTTCATGTCCGTGGACCAGGCTTCCTCCCGGCCGGCATCACGGGCCGTGAAAACGAGCCCCTTGCCGTCGGCCGTGAAGGCGATCTCCTCGCCGCCGCCGAAAGGCTTGCTCGGCGTGTCGGCATCCATGGGGAGCATCAGGTCCCTGGCTTCGCCGCCCTGCGTAGGTACGACGAAAAGGTGGGAGCGCCGGCCGTCGGTCCAGGTGTCCCAGTGACGGACGAAAAGCTTGTCGTAGAGCCGGCCGGAGGCCTTTTGATTCTGGATGGCCTCGAGCTTCCTGACGGTCGCCTCGACGCTCTCACCCGGGAAAACCTCCAGGGTGATGGCCAGGGTCGCACCGTCCGGAGAAACAATCAGGTTGCCGACGTCGAGAGGCAGTTTCGTGATCTGCTGGGCCTCTCCCCCGTCGATCTTGATGCGCCAGACCTGGGCGGACCCCGACCGGGTGGAGAGGAAGAAGAGGCACTTAGCGCAGGGCGACCAGCGGGCGTTGAAGTCGGCAGCTGGATGGGACGTCAGGCGGCGAAGGTCCTTCCCGTCCGGGCCGACGATCCAGATGTCCGTCCGCCCCCGGTTCCCCTCGAGGTCGGTCTCGCGGACGTTGAAGACGATCCACTTTCCGTCGGGTGAAACCCTGGAGTCTGAGATCCGGTCCATGGCCAGCATGTCATGGACCGAGAAAGGATGTGTTTTTTCGGCCGGGGCCTGGCTTTGAGCGGGAAGGACCGTCCCGGCCAACAGGAATCCAAGGACCAGCCAAACATATACGAAACGACGCATGATGTCACCTCCAGAAAGATTCGTCCCGTTTATAGCACACGCCCGCTGTTGGGGTCAAACCTGACGCGGCCGGTCCCCCTGCCTACTTGATCGCCACGCCCATCGTGTCCCGGTGCATGTCGATGAGCGTCCTCATGTAGGGGCCGATTTCGTCGGGGCTCGCGAAACCTGCCTTGTGAGCCGCCGCCTCCCGCTTCTCTTTGGAAAGATCGCCCGTCCCGGCCCAGTGTTGGAGGTCGCGATAGCACCCGAGCGTGAACAGGTCCCAAACGGCCCCCTGGTCCCGGACGAAGATCATATTATATGGCCGTCCCGTTTCGACCGCGTAGATGTTCTCCATCTCGCGCTCCTTGAACAGCTCTTCCTGCTTTCCCGGCAGCGAGACGAATATCTCGATGTGATAGTAGGCCGTGCCCTCGAAGGCCTTTTTCACGCTTTCGAGCGACGGCCCCATGACGAAGATATCCTCCCGCCAGGCCGAACAGGCGTTGAGCTTCCGGTCGAACTCATCCCGGGAAAGGGCGGCATCGCCGGCCGCCTTCTTCCGCCGGGCGAACCTGTCTTTCGAATAGTATTCGGCGTAGCTCCCCATGGGGGAGAGGAGCATGAGGTCCCACTGGTCGCCCTGCGTGTGGCGCCACCAGAAAAGAGGTCCGTCTCCCGACGCGTCA
>CAZSMW010000010.1:0-9074 GCA_964607985.1 uncultured Eubacteriales bacterium | reverse complement strand
GTGATCTCCGGGTCCTTGCCGTAGTTCATCAGGACATGCCAGGCGAAATAAAGGGCGGATTCGGCGGCGGTCACCTCGCCGGAGTGCCTGTTCCCTTCCAGAAACATGGCGGGCTTGTCCGTGTCCGCACCCGTCCCTTTGTTGGTCAGGGTCATCTGCCAGATGTCGCGCCCCTCAAAGCTCTTCCCGACCGAATACAACGAAACCAGGTTGGGGTATTCTTTTTCCCATTTCCGGAGGAACTCGAGAACCTCCCCGTATGTATGATAGTGGGAGAAGTCCATTTCCCCGGCGACTTTCGGCCGGGTCGCCGCATACTGGACACAGGGGAAGAAGCTCACGCCGTGACGCTCGCCGCCCACGGTATAATTCTTAGGGATCTTAACCTCTTCAGCCGAAAGGAACATGATGAGCAGAATGCCGGCGGTTATGATCGCCATCGGATGATGATTGCGGCGCATCGTGCCTCCTCACTGAAACCGTTTTGACCGGAGCATCGACCGAATCGAAATCTATAGATGAGCTAGGCTTTTTTTTGAAGAAGCGCCGTCGCCCAGCAGGCGATGGCTTCGCCCCGGCCGATCGCGCCGACGCCTTCGTTGGTTTTGCCTTTGATGCCCAGGCGGTCGGGAGCGACTCCCAGGAGAGGACAGAGCACATGTTTCATCGCCGGAACGTGGGGCGCGATGACGGGCTTTTCGGTCACGATCACGGAATCCACATGGACGACCTCGAGCTCGGCCTTTTTGAGGCGCTCCATCACGGCCGCGAGCAGCGCCGTACTCCGGGCGTCCTTATAAGCGGGGTCCGTGTCCGGGAAGAGCCGGCCGATATCGCCCTCCCCTGCCGCTCCAAGCAGGGCATCGATGACCGCATGGATGAGGCAGTCGGCATCGGAGTGCCCGATGAGTCCGAGCGGGAAGGGGATCTCGACACCGCCGAGCCGCAGGCCCCTGCCCGGGCCGAACCGGTGGAGGTCATAGCCGAGTCCGATCCTAAGGTCCAAGCATCGCCTCCGCGATCCTGAGGTCCAGGGGCGTCGTGACTTTGATGTTCCGGGGGTCGCCGTCCACAACGTTCACCCGACCTCCGGTCCTCTCAACAAGCATGGCCTCGTCGGTCCCGTAAAAGCCGTCCCGAGCCGCCGCCTCGAGAGCCTTGTTCAGGACGCCGTAACGGAACCCCTGGGGCGTTTGAACCCGGAAGAGCCTGGACCGGTCGTGGGTGAGGGCGACGCTCCCGTCCCGCACCTCTTTCACGGTGTCCTCGAGAGCCAGGACCGGGACGGCCGCCCCGGACCGGGACGCCTCCAGGATGACGCGGTTGATGAGTTCTCCGTCCACGAGCGGCCTGGCCCCGTCATGGACGAGGACGACATCATCGTCGCGCGCCCGGAGCTCGCGGAAGCCGTTCCGGACGGAATCCTGCCGCCGAACTCCCCCCTTGACCACGGATGCGATCTTCCGGTAATTCCCCCTGAGTGAGTCCCGCTGTCCGGGGTCCGAAAGGACCAGGATGATCTCGTCCACGGCGCCGTTCCTCTCGAACGTCCCCAGGCACCGGTCGAGAAGGGTTTCCCCTTTCAGGAGCGCGAATTGTTTGGCCGCGCCGAAACGCCGGCCCTCGCCGGCCGCGACGATAAGAACAGATACTTTGCTCACCTTACCGACCGTGGTTTGTATGAATTCAGGCGGATTCATTAGAACACATATTGGAGCGCCTGTCTAATGTTTTGGGCACCCAGGCAGTTCAGGGGAGGCAGGTCTTTCGGGTCGATCTGGGCCAGATTCCCGGCCGGGAGGAGGACGGTCTCGAAGCCGAGGGAATGGGCTTCCTTGATCCGGGCCAGAGGCTGTCCCACGGATCGGACCTCCCCGCTGAGACCGATCTCGCCGAAGACGGCCATCTCTTTGGGAATGGCCTTGTTCTTGAGGGAAGACACGACGGCCAGGACGACCCCCAGGTCGGCCGCGGGCTCCTCGATGGACATCCCGCCGGCGACGTTGATATAGATGTCCTCCCCGGCGAAGCTGTAGCCGGCTTTTTTTTCGACGAGGGCCAGGAGCATGGCGGCCCGGTAGTGATCGACACCGATGGTCATCCTTCTGGGGTTTCCGGTGAAGAGCGTCGACGAGACGAGGGCTTGGACCTCGGCGAGGAGCGGCCTCGTTCCTTTGATGGTGCAGATCACAGCGCTCCCCGGCTCCTCCTTGGGCCGCTCCTTGAGGAAAAAGGCGGACGGGTTGGAGATGGCTTGGAGTCCGTTTCCGGTCATCTCGAAAATGGCCAACTCCGAGACCGGGCCGAACCGGTTCTTTAGGGCCCTGAGGATCCTGTGGGTGTGGTCGCGCTCCCCCTCGAAGAGAAGAACGACGTCGACCATGTGCTCAAGGGATTTGGGGCCGGCCAGGGACCCTTCCTTGGTGATGTGACCGATGAGGAAGGAGGGGACATGGCTCCTTTTGGCGAAACGGAAGATCTGGTTGGCGACCTCGCGGACCTGGCTGATCGTGCCCGGGCTCGATGTCAGCTTGGACGAGAAGATCGTCTGGACGGAGACCACGACGAGGGCCTTGGGTTTGAGCCGTTCGGCATGGACGAGGATCCGTTCCAGGTTGGTCTCGGCCAGGAGGTAGAGCTTGCCGTCTCTGACCCCGAGTCTGTCGCCCCGGATCTTGATCTGCTCGAGGGACTCCTCGCCAGAAACATAGAGCACGGGCTCGTCCTGAAGGGCGATGTCGCGGGAGACCTGGAGGAGGAGGGTGGACTTGCCGATGCCGGGTTCGCCCCCGATGAGGACGAGGGAGCCGAGGACGACCCCGCCCCCGAGGACCTTGTTGAACTCCTCGATCCCGATCTGGAGCCTCGGCTTCGGGAACTCCTTGATCTCCTGGTAAAGGACGGGCTCGGACGTCGAGAAGGAGGCTTCGGCGGCTGCGAACTCCTCCTCCACCTCCTCGACCAGGGTGTTCCATTCACCGCACTGAGCGCATCGTCCCATCCACTTGGGAAAACGGGAACCGCAGCTCTGGCAGATGAAGACCGTTTTGTCCTTCATCGGAGGCCCACTCCCAGCCCGAAGAAGACCTCCCGATTGGAAGCGAGCGTGAAGTCGTCAACCCCCAGAATAAAGAAAAAGTTTTTCCCGGGATAGTATCTTCCGTAGAGCCGGAACTGGGGGCCGGGAGAACGGTTGAAATCGAAGGCCTCGACGCCTACGGCCAGCTTGTCCTTTAGAGCGTAGTAATCCAGCCCGGCCCCGAACTCGGATTCAATGATGCCGGCTCGGGGGACCAAACCGCCCCAGCGATAGCCTCCCTGAAGCGAATAGATGAACCGGTCGCGCCAGGGGTCATGGGCGATCTGGGTCTGGACGAGCTTGTTCCTGTCGAACCATAGGCCGAAGGACATGGCGCTCTTGAGGAGTCGGCTCTCTCCATAGTATTCGCCGCGGACGTCAAGGACGGCCTTGAGAGACGAAACGGGGCCGGCGATCTTCCGGACGTCGGCGACCGCCCCTTCGACCTCGTCATAGAGGGCCGGTTCGTTGACGAGCTTGCCCAGCGAGCCCTCGCTCTTCAGGACCTTTTCCAGGGACGTGTTCAGGCGGTCGACAGCCTCTCCGATCTTGTTCAGGAGCTCTTTGATCCTCTCCATGTTCTCTTTGACCTGGCCCCGATTCTCATCGACCAAGGAGCCCATTTGGGTCGCCGTTCTGTTGAGGTTGTCCGCGATCTCGCGAAAACGCTGGTTGATATCCGTGACGGCCTGGGAGGAGTTCCGGAGGGTCTGGCCCAGGCTGCCCTTATTCTGAGCGACGAAGTCGTCGAGCCCGGCCGTCAGGGAGGAGAGGTTCTTGAGGGTCTGCTTGAGGTCCGTGCCAGTGTCTTTGCCCAGGAGGTCCCGCAGGGACCCGCTCAACTGTTTGATCTCGTCACCGATGGACAGAAACAAGGTCCCCATCTGGTCGAAGCTGACGGCCGGCAGGCCTTCCAGTGTCTCCCCGGGTTCGAAGTACGCTTCCTCAGCGCTCGGAACGATGTCCATGAACCGTTCACCCAGCAGTCCCAGGGAGGATAGTGTCGCCTTGGACCCCTTGGGGACCTTGAACTGTGGGTAAATGTTCATCACGACCTGGGCACGCCTCCGGTTCAAAAGAACGTCCTTGACATAACCGACCTTGATCCCGGCCATCTTTACCGAGGAGCTCTTCTCGAGCCCCAGCGCGGAATCGATCAGGACGTTCAGGGTGTAGCCGGGCTTCTTGAAAAGCTCGGCCATGTCGCCGACGATAAAGATGAAGGTCGCAAGGATGACGAGGGCCCCCGCCATGAATATGCCGATCTTAAGCTCTTTTTTCATTGTTGCCTCTCTTCTCACCGATCCGTGATCGGACCGCGGGCCTGACCATGGATGAACTGCTGGATGATCGGGTTCGATGAGGCCTGGATCTCGGCCGGAGTCCCGATCTCGATGATCCTCCCCTCATAGAGCATGGCGATGCGGTCCGCCACTTTATAGGAGCTGACCATGTCGTGGGTGATGACGACCGAAGTCACGCTGAGATCGCGTTTCAGGTCGTTGATCAGGTCGTTGATCGAATCGGCCCGGATGGGGTCGATGCCCGTCGAGGGCTCGTCGTAGAGGATGATCTCCGGACGATAGGCGATGGCCCGGGCCAGCCCGACTCTCTTCCTCATGCCGCCGGAAAGCTCGAAGGGCATGAGCCCTTCGATGTCATTCAGCCCGACCTTGTTCAAGCTCTCGGCCACGATCCTCTTGATCTCGGCGGGGGAGTGGTCGGTGTATCGCTCCAAGCCGAAGCTCACGTTCTCGCCGACCGTCAGGGAATCAAAGAGCGCTGCGGCCTGAAAGAGCATGCCGAACTTCCGGGTGATCCGTTGGAGCTCTTCCTCCCGGAGGCGCGTGATCTCAAGCCCGTCGATAAAGATCTCGCCCTTATCGGGCTTGAGAATGCCGATCAGGTGCTTGAGAAGGACGCTCTTCCCGGAACCGCTCTGGCCGATGACGACCATCGTCTCCCCGGTCTCTATTTCAAGGTCGACCCCGCGGAGGACGGGCTTCGTTCCGAAGGACTTGTAAAGGTCGACGATCTTGATCATGGTCCTAAAGCACCGAGGGCATGGCCTTGCTCAGGAAGAAGTTCAGGATGAGGATGGAGATGCTGGCGATGACCACCGTCCGGGTGGTCGCCCGGCCGACCCCCTCGGCGCCCCCCTCGGCCTTCAGCCCCTGCCAGCAGCCGATGACGGCGATCAGGAGGCCGAAGACGGCCGCCTTGATCAGGCCGCTCGTGATATCCCAGAGCTCAATGTACATGAGCGTGTTCCGCAGGTAGATGACGCGGTTTACCCCCATGATATAAATGTTGTATATGAACCCGCAGGCGATCCCGATGATGTCCCCGTAGAGGGTCAGGCAAGGCAGCATGAGGACACTGGCTGCGGCCCGCGGAACCACCAGGTAACGGTTGGGATCGGCCCCGAGGCTTAACAGGGCATCGACCTGTTCGGTGATCTTCATCGTCCCGATCTCGGCCGCCATGGCCGATCCGACGCGGCCCGAGACCATCAGGCCCACCAGGATCGGAATGAGTTCCTTGGCCAGGCCGAGGGAGATGATAGGCCCGCCATAGGCTTCCGAACCCACGCCGATATATCGGTGGAAGCCGATATAGGTCTGGAGGGCGAAGACCAGCCCGCCGAACGCCGCCGTCAGGGAGACGACGGGAAGGGACCCGGCGCCGATCTCTTCCAGCTGCTGGACGAAAATCCCCTTTTCGAAAGGGCGCCGGAACATGTTCCGCAGGGTCTTGCCCAGGAGGAGCCCGACCTCTCCAAGTTGATGGAGGGATCCCGAGAGCAGGGGGACCTTGGGAAGCCGTTTCATGATCAGCCTTCCGGAGGCGTGAACTCCATGTCGGCGAAACGGGCGTACTCGCGGATGAAAGCCAGGTTGATATTCCCGGTCGGGCCGTTCCTCTGCTTAGCGACACTGACCTCGGCCAATCCCCGCAGACTCTCGTCGTCGGGATGATAATATTCCGGACGGAAGATGAAGATCACCACGTCGGCGTCCTGTTCGATGGCCCCGGACTCCCGGAGGTCGGAAAGCATGGGACGCGGTTCGCGCCGCCCCTTCTCCGGGGAGCGGCTGAGCTGGGAGATGCCCACGACGGGGATCTGGAGCTCCTTGGCCAGTTCCTTGAGGGACCTCGTGATGAAGGACATCTCCTGGTTCCTGTTCTCGAACCTCCCTCCCGGCCGCATGAGCTGGATGTAATCGATGAAGATGATGTCGAGGTGCTGTTCCATCCGGAGACGTCGGGACTTGGCCTTCATCTCCATGACCGTGACGCCGGGCGTCTCGTCGATATAGATGCTCGCCCGCGAGAGGGCTTCCCCGGCCAGTTTCAGCTTCTCGAATTCCCGCTCGCTGATGAAACCCGTTCGGACCCTCTTGATGTCCAGCTGCGCTTCGGCACAGAGCAGACGGATGACGAGCTGCTCTTTGGCCATCTCCATCGAGAAGAAAGCGACTGAGCGCTCCGCTCTCATCCCCGCGTACTGGGCAATGTTGAGGGCCAGGGCGGTCTTGCCCATGGAGGGACGGGCGGCCACGATGACGAGTTCGGAAGGATGAAAGCCCGCGGTGAGGCTATCCAGGGCACGGAAGCCCGAGGGGACTCCCGTGACGGCTTCCTTGCGCTCGGCGAACCTCCTGATCATGTCCAGGGTGGGGGCGGTGAGCGTCTTCACAGAGACAAGGCCGGGCCGGATCCTCTGCTCAGCGACCTCAATAATGGCGGCTTGGGCCTCGTTGAGGAGGTCGTCGGCTTCCTCCTTTTGCTCGTAGCTGGCCGTAATGATCTTGGACGAGGAGACGATCAGGCGCCGGAGGAGGGCTTTCTCTTTGATGATCTGGGCGTAATATTCGACGTTGAGGCTCTTGGGGACGCCGTCCATGAGCGAGGACAGGTAGGCCATGCCGCCGGCCTCTTCGAGAAAGCCCGCTCTCTGCATCTCTTCGCTCAGGGAAAGGAGGTCGACGGGCAAGCCCTTGTCGACCAGGGCGGAGATCCGCTCGATGATCTTCCGGTGCGGCTCCTTGTAGAAGTCCTCCGGAGTGATGATGGACAGGACGACGTTCAGGCTCTCGTTGTTGACAAGGATGCCGCCCAGGACCGTCTTCTCGGCCTCAAGGCTGTGAGGCGGCGTTTTCTTCAAGAACATCAGGTCCAGTTCCACCGACGTCCTCCCTCGAGGGGAATCGCCTTCCCCGCTAAAAGATCTTCTATTCCTTCGTCCCGCCGGACTCCGGTCCCTTCTCTTCCTCCCCGGCCTCTTCCCTGAGGACGACGACCTTCACCTCGGCCCGGTCGTCCTGGTAGACCTTGATGGGGATGGTGAAGTTCCCGAGCCTCTTGATGGGTTCGTCGAGAAGGATTTTTTTCTTGTCGATATCGAAGCCGAGTTTGACCAGCTCGTCCCGGATGTCACCGGAAGAGACCGAGCCGAAGATCACGTCCTTTTCTCCCGACCGCCGGGCGAAGGAAAGTGTCACCTGGTCGAGCTTCTCGATCAGTCCGCGGAACGACAGCCTTTCCTGCTCGACCTTCTTCTTCAGCACCTTCCTCTCGATCTCGATCATCTTCAAGTTCGAGTGGGTCACTTCGACCGCCAGCTTCTTGGGCAGCAGGAAATTCCTGCCGTAGCCGTTGGATACATTGATGACGTCGCCCTTCCGGCCCACTTTTTCAACGTCTTGTTTCAGGATCACGCGCATGTTTCCTCCTATCGCCGACCCGAAGGTCAATCCTCAACGTAAGGGAGCAGCGCCATCAGCCGCGCGCGCTTGACCGCCGTGGAAAGCTTCCGTTGGTGGAAGGCGCAGGTCCCGGTGATCCGCCTCGGGGAGATCTTCCCCCTATCCGGGATGTACTTCTTCAGGATTTCCACGGACTTATAGTCGATGATCTTGATGTTGCGCTGGCAGAAGCGGCAGAACTTCTTCTTGGGCGGAAAGAACTTCCGGTAGGAACCCCTCTCGGGCCTATCTTCTCTGGACATGTTACTTCTCCTCCTGGTTCGCGCCGGCCGGATGGGCGCCGGCAGCGGCTGTCCGCTCGGCCGCGGCGGCGGCCGCTTCGCGGGCGGCCTTCTTCTTCCTGCGGACGTTGTCCTTGGGGTCCTTGAGGATCGTCAGGAACCGGATCACGGTGTCGGTCTGCTTGAACCGCCGCTCCAACTCCTGGGAGACGTCGCCCGGTCCTTCGTAGAGGAAAAAGACGTAGATCCCCTCGTGGAACCTCTTGATGGGATAGGCCAGCCTTTTCTTGCCCCAGATGTCCTGTTTGATCATCCGGCCCTTCTTCTGGGAGACGACCTCGGCCATCTGGCGGACGAATTCCTGGGCTTCTTCCTCGGCTAGGCTGGGAGAAAGGACGAACCCGGTTTCGTATTGTCTCATGAAGACCTCCTTATGGTTTTAAGCCCCTTCCTTATTTGGAAGGAACAAGGAGACAAAGACGTATTCTATACGAAAACGGCAATTATTCAAGGATTCATTTGGGTCTCTTCCGTTTGGTGTGGGCTGGGTTCACGGTTTGGACGGGACGGCCCTCGCTCCCCTTCAGGTTTTTAACGCCGTTCCCGAACCATCCTTCTCGGCGCCTTCAGAACTCGCGTATCTGATCTATGGGCTGTCCATGTTCTGTTAAATGGGGCCTAAATAAGGTCCCCATTTTGACATCGTGGCGTCAGCGTTCTCTTGAGCAAGCTCAGACATCTTCAGGCGCACGGTCCCCTCGAAGGACGGCCCGGGAAGGCTAAACCTTCAAGGTCCGCTCAGTCCATCCCGTCCAAGCCCCCAACCCACACCAAACGTAAGAGACCCGTTCATTTTTAAAAAAAGAGGAAGCCCGATTATGCGGCCTTCGACGACCTCCTCCGGGCATCGCCCCTGCGCCATTGCCCTAATCACACGAAAAGAAGTGCGTCCCGGCCTTTGATTTCCGTGATGGGAGGGCACGGAGAAGGGCTGCAGCGACCATG
>CAZSMW010000009.1:0-6539 GCA_964607985.1 uncultured Eubacteriales bacterium | reverse complement strand
CCGGCCGGTGATCCTGTTCACATACGATGACGGCATGGCGTTCGGCTCGGGGCGGAGCATCTCCGAATGTCCCCTGATCGACCTCGTTGAAGGCTGCCGGAAGTATTTTCAGAGCTTTGGGGGCCACCGCCTGGCAGTCGGCTGCACCCTTCGGGTGGACGATATGCCGGCGTTCAAGGCCGCCCTCAACGAGCTGGCCGGCCTCCGGATCTCGGAGGACGACCTAAGAAAGAAGATTCGGATCGATACGTCCATCGGGCTCGACTCCATCAACCTCTCTTTCCTCGAACACTATGACCGGCTCGTCCCCTTCGGCGTGGGGAACCCGAAACCGGTCTTTTTGACCGAAGGGGTCGAGGTCATGAGCGAGCCCAAGAAGATGCAGGGCAAGCACGTCAAGTTCTGGGCAAAACAGAACGGCCGGGTCTTCGAAGCCCTGGGATGGGACAAGGCGGATTGGGCGGGAATTCTATCAAGGGGGGACAAGATCGACATCGCCTATACGCTCCACGTTTCCGAATACCTGGGTGAGGAGAAGCTCAGCCTGGCCGTGGAAGATATCCGGAAATAGGGGGAGCCGCATGAGGGAGAACGTCCGGTACTTCCTGGCCAAAACGGCCAAGTGGGCGGCCGTTGTTTCCCTCCTGGCCATCATCGGGGTCGTCGCCCTCCACTTTTTCTTCAGACGGCCCGTTCGTGTCGAGGCCCTCGTCGAGCCGGCGCCGTCGGTTCGCCCGCCGGGCGAGAACATCGATCGGAAGGAGGGCGTCGAGCACGTTCTTTTCAAAGGCGATAAGGGAAAGATCAAGGTCAAGGCCGACAAATTCTACCTGGGCGAGGACAAGCTCAATCACCTCGAGGGGAACGTGGAGGTGGTGGATTACGGCAAGACGGGGGGCCAGGAGATGATCATGCTGGCCGACCGGATCGATTATGACCAAAACCTGAACAGCTTCCGCGCGACGGGTCGGGCCAGGGTCAAGGACAAGGATGTCCTCATCGAATCACCCTCCTTCGACTATGACAAGAAGAAGGACTTTTTCAGGACCGACCAGGGTGTTGTTTTCTCATCGAACAGGCTCAAGGCGAACTCGCGGACCCTGATCTACCGGAGACGGGCCCAAACACTTGAGTTCGAGGGGGACCTCGCGATCGAGGTCCTGGCGAAGATGGAGTCCCGTCTTCCTCTTTCGGTCTTCGGGGATAAGTTCCTCTACAAGCGCAAACCGAAGATCGGGCAGGTGGACGGCAACGTCCGGATGTCCCACGGGAAGAGCCGGGGAACCGCGGACGCCCTTACTTTCAGACTGACCCCCGATGAACAGGAGGTCAATAACCTGGCGCTCCAGGGGACCGCCAAGGTCGCGCTATTCAAAGAGACCGCGAAGGATGCGGCAGACCCCGGACAACAGGTTGAAGCCGACGAGATCCGTCTGTTCTCGTTCCCCGACGAGTCGAAGGTCTCCCGGCTCAGCGCCACGGGGGCTTGCTTGCTGACGCTCTCGGTCTCAGCCGGGACGGTGGACAAGGTCCGGGGACGAATGGTCGGGCTGGTGTTTGACCAGGCAGGGGACCTGGCGACTTTCTCGGCATCGGGAGAGGCCCGGGTCGATATGGCGGACCGGGAGGGCGGGAACGAACGGCGGGTTTTGGGGGACAAGATCGCTTATCACAAGAAAGACGACATCCTCAAGGCCGTGGGGACCGATAAGATACCGGCCAGGCTCGATTCCGTTCGGACCGAGGTCGAGGCCGGCTGGATCACGATCAATCAGGAGTCCGGCAACATGCGGTCCTCGGGCGCCGTCAAAATGGTGCTCAAGCCGGGCAAGGGAGATAAGGCCGTGGGGTTTTTTTCCAAGGACAAGCCCATCTTCATCACCTGCAAGGACCTTGTCTATACGAAAGAGAAAAAGAAATTCCTTTTCAAAGAGGATGTCCGAATCTGGCAGGACAAAGACGTCGTCCTGGCCAAGGAGTTCGAGATCCGGGAGGATTCGGGGAAGGTCTTCGGCCGGGGTGGGGTGAAGGCGAGCTTCACGCGCAAGCCCAAGGACAAGCCCGGGGAGGAGCGCCTGGCGATCGGGGCCGATGAGATGAGCTATGACCCGAAGGTCAAAACCATCAACTTCGCGGGGGGAAGCTCTCTCGACACGAACGCCATGAAGCTTACGTCTGCGGACCTCTCCATCCGCCTCAAAGCGGAAGGAAACGAGATGGAAAGGATCCTGGCCAAGGGCACGGTCGTGATCCTCCAGAAGACCAAGGAAGGTCGGGGAGAGGAAGCCAATTATGACCTTAAAACGGACACCGTGGTCCTGACGGGGAGCCCCGTTCTTGTCGATAAGGAGAAGGGGAACACGGAGGGCGACAAATTGACTTTTTATCTGGGCGATGGTAGAATCCTGATCGAAAATAAGGAGAGAGGCAGGTCGGCCACGGTCATAAAATCGTGAACTATGAAAGACTTTTTGAGAGCCGTCAGCCTGAATAAGAGCTACGGCAAGAAGAAGGTCGTCGACAGCGTCTCGATCGAGGTTAGAAGGGGGGAGGTCGTAGGTCTTCTGGGACCGAACGGGGCCGGCAAGACCACAACATTCTCAATGATTCTGGGACTCGTCCCCCAGGATTCAGGCCGGATTTATCTGTATGAAGAGGACATCACGGGCCTTCCCATGTACCTGAGGGCCAGGAAGGGCATCTGCCTGCTTCCCCAGGAGCCATCCTCGTTCCGTAAGCTGACCGTGGAGGACAACCTGTTGGCCATCATGGAGACCATGCCGGATGACCAGTCGAGTAAGAACGAGACGATTCTCAGGACTTTGAAGGAATTCGGGCTGGAGAAACTCACGGCGGCCAAGGCCTACACCCTGTCCGGGGGGGAGAGGAGGCGGCTCGAGATCGCGCGGGTTATGATCACGGACCCGGAGTTCATCCTCCTGGACGAGCCCTTTACAGGGATCGATCCTCTGGCCATCCTCGACCTTCAGGAGATCGTCCGGAAGCTGAAGATGAAGGGGCTGGGACTCCTGCTGACCGACCATAGTGTCCGGGAGGCCCTGAAGATCACGGACCGGGCGTATATCATCGATAAAGGGAGGATCTTCAAGGAGGGGACCCCCGAGGAGATCGTTTCTTCGGAGGAAGTCCGGAAGAACTATCTCGGCGAGGATTTCAGTCTGATCTGATGTCGGGAACGGCGGACCGAAAGGAAGATCTTTAGTGCTCAAACAACGGCTGGATCAGAGGCAGGTTCAGAAGCTCATCCTTGCCCCGGCCCTTCAGCAGGCTATCAAGCTCCTCCAGCTGACGAATTTAGAGCTCATCGAGGTCATCGACGAGGAGCTTTCCGAGAACCCGATGATCGAACTCGAGGAGGAAAATCTCGAGAAGGCGGCGAAGGAAACGTCCTCCGGGACCGAAGCTGATCAAAAGGCTAAACCCTCCGAAGAGCCCGAAGCCGCCCGCGAGAACCCCGAAGTCGAAGCCCCTCGTCGGGATGCCGACAACCTGGATGTCGAAGCCGGCTTCCAGAACTATCTGGACGATGGGTTCCGTCCAAATTTCTCCGAAAAACAAGAGGCCGTTTCCCTTGAAAACACGCTGTCCAGGAGTCCGTCCCTATGGGACCATCTGAACTGGCAGGCGGCCCTGACATTCTTCGATGAGACCGAACGGGAGATCGCCCAGTTCATCATCGGGAATATCAACGAGGACGGCTATCTCGGTTCTTCCATCGAGGAGATCGCCGGCCTGTGCCGGAGCACGCCGGAGAAGGTTGACGCCATCCGCCAAAAGATCAAGGCGTTCGACCCGGTCGGGGTCGGGAGCCTCGACCTCAAGGAGGCCCTTCTGGCCCAGATGGACAGCCTTGAGGTCAAGGACGATATCGCCCGGACGATCGTCCGCGACCATCTCCCTCTCCTAGAGAAATCGGACTATTCCCATCTGGCCAGGGCGCTCGACATCCCACCGCAGGACGTGAAATATCACATCGAGCTGATCAAGAGCCTGGACCCCGCCCCCGGGCGCAAGTACAGCGAGGAAAAGACCGCCTATGTCGTTCCCGACATCATCGTCACCAAGGAGGGGGACGAGTGGACGGTCAGGCTTAACGATGAAGGTCTCCCCCGGCTCCGGATCTCCGGGTACTACAAACAGCTCCTCGCCAAAGCGGCTTTGAATCAACCCGAGGCCTCCCGTTTCCTGAAGGACCGGTTGAAGAAGGCCATCTGGTTCCTGCGCAGCCTCGACCAGAGGAACCGGACGATCTACAAGGTTGCCAAGTTCATCGTGAACCTGCAGCAAGATTTCTTTGAGAAGGGCCTTGATTTTATCAGGCCGCTGACGCTCATCGAGATCGCCCAGGAGGTCGGTGTCCACGAGTCGACGGTCGGACGCGTCGTCGCCAACAAGTACATGATGACGCCGCGGGGGGTTTATTCCCTGAAGTACTTCTTCCACAAGTCCCTCCAAGGGGATTTCGGCGAAGATATTTCTTCCCTGAAGGTCAAGGAAAAGATCCGCAAGCTCGTCGAGCAGGAGGATAAAAATAATCCGTTGAGCGACATCGAGATCGGTGATATATTGGCGAGAGAAAAATTAAAGATAGCACGCCGGACGGTCGCCAAGTACCGAAAGCAATTGAAGATCCAGCCTTCTCATATCCGGAAGAGAAAGTTCGTTATGGAGGGCAATCCATGAACCTGCATTTTACGGCCCGCAAAACGGACCTCACGCCCGAGGTCCGGCAGTATTGCGAAAAAAGGCTCTCAGCCCTTGAAAAGCTGTTGGGCTCGGTCCTCGAGGTGGACATCATCCTTTCCGCGGCGAAGGCCAGGAACCGGGCGGAGATCCATGTTCTGGCCAAGGGGGTAGGCCTGGTCGTCGAGGAAGAGACCCCGGAAATGC
Organism: uncultured Eubacteriales bacterium; assembly: GCA_964607985.1. GTDB lineage: Bacteria > Acidobacteriota > Aminicenantia > Aminicenantales > Saccharicenantaceae > JALHVH01. The sequence continues at coordinate 1,628 of CAZSMW010000009.1, read as the reverse complement.
TCAACTCCCTGAACCGGGCGTTTGACAGCCTGGAGAAAAAGATCAAGAAGGAGAGGGAAAAACTCCGGCAGCGCAGGCGGCGGAAGGGCCGCGAGCGGAAGGACCTCGCCCTTCCCATCGAGGCTGAAGAGCCGATGCGGAGGATCGTCCGGAGCTCGAACTACTCCCCGAAACCGATGTCCGTGGAGGATGCGATCCTGCAGCTGGACGCTAAAAACAGAGAGGTCTTCGTTTTTCGCGAGGAAGGTTCCGAGAAGTGGGCCGTCCTTTTCCGCCGGAAGGACGGAAACGTCGGACTCGTCAAGCCGGAATGAAACTCTATAGCCTGCTCGCTGAAGACCTCATCCTCCTCGACCTCAAGTCCCGGTCCCGGGAGGATGTCCTGAAGGAGATGGTGGACCATCTGAAGAAGAAAAACAAGATCACAAAGGTCAAGGAACTCTACGGAAAGCTCATCCAGAGGGAAAAACTCGGGAGCACGGCCATCGGGGCGGGTGTCGCGATCCCCCATTGCAAGCTCAAGGGTATCAAGACCCCCCTCTTTGTTCTGGGCGTTTCCAAGCAAGGTGTAAACTTCGATTCCCTGGACGGCAAGCCGTCCAATGTTTTTTTCATGGTCATTTCCTCCCCGGACAATCCGGGCATGAATCTCCAGGCCCTGGCCGCAATCGCCAAGCTCGTCCGCAAGGCGAACGCGCTGCCCATGCGGATACTGGAGGCGAAGAACCCTAAGACGGTGATCAAGGTCGTCCGTGAAGAGGAAGAGAAACTCGATGACTGAGCCCCGGGGTCGCGCCGGGAAAAGGCCCCGCGGAGGGGAAGCCACTCTGTCCGGAGGCCTGCTCAAGGTCTATGGGGTCGGGGTGTTTATCATCGGGGATAGCGGCATCGGCAAGAGCGAGAGCTCGCTGGAGCTTATCGCCCGCGGCCACAAGTTTGTTTCGGATGACGTCGTCCACGTGAGGAGGGTCGGTCCGGGAAGGCTCGTGGGCGCGGCCCCATCCTTGAGCCGGAACTTCATGGAGATCCGGGGCCTGGGGATCATCAACATTAAGGAGATCTTCGGTCCGAAGTCGATCAGCCCAAAATCCCGGATCGACCTCGTCATCCGGCTCAAGAAATGGCGGCACGGCCTGGAGCCGGACCGCCTGGGTCTGAAGCTTCCCGAGGACGAGGTCATCATGGGGGAGAAGGTCCCCCAGCTCTTCATTCCCGTGGCCCCCGGGAGGAACATCGCCACCTTGATCGAAGTGGCCTGCAAGGTCCATCTCTTGAGGGAGAAGGGCTACCACGCGCCTCACGAGATCATGAAGAGGCTCGACAGGGCCCTTTCCTGAGGTTGATGCCATGGGTGAACCGCGGAAGGACAACAGGTTTCTCATCGTAACGGGACTGTCGGGATCGGGGAAGACCGTCGTCAGCCGGTTCTTGGAGGACCTCGGCTACTACTGCGTCGACAATCTGCCGGCCAAGCTCATCCCGAACTTCGTGGACCTCTGGCAGAAGAAAAAGGTCGAGATCGAGCGTGTGGCCCTGGTCGTCGATATCCGTGAACCGTCCTTCCTGGCCGATTTTCCAAGGACCTTCAGGGAGGTCCGCAAGAAGATATCCCCGAGGCTGATCTTCCT
>CAZSMW010000008.1:0-7879 GCA_964607985.1 uncultured Eubacteriales bacterium | reverse complement strand
CTTCTTCCGAAATCAGAAAGCATTGGGGTGATTGGAATAGATGGAAGAGAATATCCCGTACCAACCCAAGAACAGGTTGTAGAGCTATTTGCTCATAATAGAGAGCTTGTAGGCGGAAAAGTTCCACAAGGGTTTGATCGTTTAGAATTAACACCCATGGCAATGCCAACAGCCCTTCTTATTGACCGAATGAAAGCAGCTATTCTTAAACACGCAGCAGAAGAAAATATATATCAAACCAGACATTCTCCTTCTGATCCTCTCATACCTGTTCGTGTCAATATCGAAAAACATGTCTGGATATGGGAAACCTTAAGACAGGCACTGGATACAGACGATCTTGTTTATTTTCCTCAAGAATATTCAAGTAATCATCGGGGACAGACCAAATTAGAAGTAGTCAATAATGGACGAATTTGTGCTGTTCCGGGTTGGTCTGTTGGATTGGTCGAAAGTTTACCCATTATGCCTCAACAAGGCCAAGGAAAAACATTGGGAGGCAGAAGGCAATTAGAAATAGGCTCTTCTCCTCGTGAATACTTACAAACATTACAGTCGCTAGCGTATCAAGGAGAAACAGGGAAAACACTTGAAGATTTCATTATAAAATTTCTTACGCACCTCGAAACAACCAATGAAATAAGTAATGACAGATATGGTAACAATTCCCTATGGTGTCTTGGTCAATATGTAAGAATTAAATATGCTGAGCTTGTGCCGACCGGGTGGTGGAATCGAGACTTTGGACGGGTTCGCTTGGATATGCATCGTACAGGCAATAAGCTTTGCACTAGGAGTTGGGGTGGGTCCTCCACGGTGAGACTTCTTAAGCCCTAGAAAAACTTGAAATCGTCCAATACGAACGTGTCGCTTCTCCGCCAAGGGCGGACAGGTGCGGCAGGCGGGGGGGAAATTCCGCCCGCCCTACAAAATTTGGGCGAACTCTGTTCGAATATTTTCGAACGCACACCGTCATGCCTCGCGTTTAGGAACTCATGAAAAGCGTCAACATCGTCCTCGCCGGCTTCGGCCGGGTCGGCCGTGCCTTCTGCAAGATCGTCGAAAACAAACGCGCGGTCTGCCGGGAGCGCTACGGACTCGACCTCAACCTCAGGGCTGTCTTCAAAAGGGATGGGGGCCTATTTGGCGAAACTCCCCTTGTCATCGAGCCATCCCTTACGGGCGCACCGCTAGCGGCCCAGAAAAGCCCCGACTGGAAACCGGGGCTCCGTGTCCAGGACATCATCGGAGACCTTGATCCCGGGGTCTTGGTCGAGTGCACGCCCTCCGACCTGCGAACCGGCGAACCGGGCTTGTCCTACCTTACGGCGGCCCTTGATCAAGGCTGGCATGCCGTCGCGGCAAGCAAAGGAGCGCTGGTCCTCAGATTCAAAGAGCTTATCGGCCTGGCCCGCCGGAACGGCGTCGAATTGAAGTTCAGCGCAGCGGCCGCGGCCGCCCTGCCGACTCTTGATGTCGGAATAGGATCTCTTGCCGGCGCTGATGTCCTCGGGATCGAAGGCATCCTCAATGGCACCACGAATTTCATCATGACCAGAATGGGCGAGGGTCAGGATTACGAGCAGGCCCTAAGTGAGGCCCAGAACAAAGGCATCGCCGAGCCCGACCCCACTCTTGACGTCGACGGCTGGGACACCGCCTGCAAGCTTCTTCTCATCAGCAATGCGGTCATGAGAACGGACTTCAGTTTGGGCGAGATCCAGGTGGCCGGCATCCGGGGTATCTCTCATGAACTTGTCATCAAGGCAGGTCAGCTGGGAAAGGCGATCAAACTTATGGGGAAGTGCTCAAAGGACGAACCCGACCACTCCTGGAAGCTCGAAGTGGGCCTAACCCTGCTCGATCCTTCGCACCCTCTTTACGGCGTTAATGGGACGACCAAGGGGATCACGTTCTACACGGACACCATGGGCTCGGTGACCGTCATAGGCGGCAAGTCCGACCCCGTTGGCACGGGGGCCTCTCTCTTAAAAGACATCATCGGCATCTACCATGATCGCTAAGGGCCATCGATGACGGCGGCCAAATTGACCTCATCTTCATTTTTTGATAACGTAAGGGTTCCGCACGGATGGCCGCGATGCAAGGAACGACCGAGGAGAGGTGTCCGAGTGGCTTAAGGAGCACGCTTGGAAAGCGTGTGTGCGCCGTAAGGTGTACCGCGGGTTCGAATCCCGCCCTCTCCGCCAGCATAAACACAGCGGGAAATCAAGATCGTTAGGAGCAAAGAAATGGACAGCAAAGACCTGATCCTCATTGAAGACCTCTACGGCGCCCATAACTACCATCCCCTGGATGTCGTCGTCAGCAAGGCCAAGGGGATTTGGATGTGGGACGTGGAAGGGAAGAAGTATCTCGACTTCCTGAGCTCTTACTCGGCGGTCAACCAGGGTCATTGCCACCCCAGGATCATCAAGACCCTCCAGAGCCAGGCCAGGAACTTAACCCTGACCTCCAGGGCTTTCCGCAATGACCAGTGGCCCATGCTGGCCAAGGAGCTCTGCGATTGGACCGGCTACAGCATGGTCCTGCCCATGAACTCCGGGGCCGAGGCCGTCGAGACGGCTATCAAGACCGCCCGTAAATGGGGCTATCAAAAAAAAGGCATCTCCGAAGGCAGGGCCGAGATCATCGCCTGCTCCAATAATTTCCACGGCCGGACGGTGACCGTGATCAGCTTCTCCACGGAGCCCCTGTATCGTAACGACTTCGGTCCGTTCACTCCCGGCTTCCCCATTATTCCCTTCGGCGATGCCGACGCCCTGGAAAAAGCGATCACTCCGAACACCGCCGCATTCATAGTCGAGCCCATCCAGGCCGAGGCGGGTATCCTGATCCCTTCCGAAGGCTATCTCAAGAAAGCCAAGGAGATCTGCGAAAAGAACAATGTCCTCTTCATTGCCGACGAGATCCAGACCGGTTTGGGACGGGTCGGGAAGCTTTTCGCGTGCGACTATGAGAACGTCAAGCCCGACATGACCGTCATCGGGAAATCTCTTGGCGGCGGCTGTTATCCCATCTCTGCCGTCCTGTCGAACCGGGAGATCCTGGGCGTCTTCAAGCCCGGCGAGCACGGCTCCACGTTCGGCGGCAATCCCCTGGCCTGCGCTGTGGCCCGCGAGGCCATCCGAGTGACCCGGGAAGAGAAACTCGTTGAGAACGCGGGCGAACTGGGCGGATACTTCCTGGCCAAACTCCGGACGATCAGGAGCAAGCATATCAAAGAGATCCGCGGCCGCGGCCTGCTCATCGGAGTCGAGCTCCATCCCGAAGCTGGAGGAGCCAGGCGGTTCTGTGAAGAGCTGATGAAGGAAGGCCTTCTCTGTAAGGAGACCCATGAGAACGTCATCCGCTTCGCACCGCCCCTGGTCAGCAGAGAAAAGGACCTCAATTGGGCTTACAAGAGGATCAAGACCGTCTTCAAACGCCTGGCCTGAGATCAAAGTGTATCGCCCGAGCCGCCTTTCGGACCGCCTGACATGTGTCGCCTTAAGAGGACAGATCTTTAAGCTCGCCCCCGAGGATTCCCTGGAATGGTATTTGGCATGGATTTTGCTGAAGATTTCATTGGAGAGGAGGAACGCCGGATGAAAAAATACACCTGGATCGCGGGTCTTATCCTTCTTGCCCTGTCGGCGGCCTGTCTGGTCTATGTCCCCTACGGTGAGGACGGCAGACCCGTTCCGCGTGGGCAGACCTATGACCGGGATTACGGAAGCAGAGGACTGGACGAGGGATATTTCTATGAATACCTCTCGCCCTTCGGGAATTGGGTCAACAATCCGCCCTATGGGTACGTCTGGGTGCCGCGCCACATGCGGCACGGTTGGCGCCCCTATACGGCTGGACGCTGGGCATGGACGGACTACGGCTGGACCTGGGTTTCGAGCTTTGAATGGGGCTGGGTGCCTTTCCACTACGGACGCTGGGGTTGGGACCGCGGCTTGGGCTGGTTCTGGGTCCCCGACACCGTCTGGGGGCCGGCCTGGGTAACCTGGAGAGCGGGCGACTTCTACATGGGCTGGGCGCCGCTGCCGCCGGAGGCGGAGTTCATTCCCGGACTGGGGATCCGTTCCTTTGATTTCGCCTTCCCTCCTCACTATTGGATTTTCGTTAACGCCCGCTACTTCATGTATGACAGGCTCGACCGTTACGTCCTTCCCTTTGAACGAAATTATACGATCCTCGACTTCACCATGATCAACGGTGGGATCCACGTCCGCGGCGGCCGCGTTTTTAATGAAGGGGTCGACGTTGAACGTGTCCGCAGGTTCACGCGGCAGGATGTCACGAGGTTCGAGCTTCGCGATCCCAACCGGCCGGGACCCTCCCGGATCGAAGGAGGGAATGTTATTCTCCACAAGCCCTCCATTTCCAAGAACCAGTTGGCGAGGCCGAAGACCTCTCTGAGCCGAGACGAAGCGGGGGAAAAGATCCCGATGGAAGAGATCGAGGACGAAGCGGCCGGGGGCATGGCACTCAGAGATGACCAGGAACGGGAAAAGAGACTGCTCGAAGAAAGCCAGGACGTTGAGGTCAACGAGATCCGGCGAAGGGTCGAAGACGATAAGAAACTCGCCCGGACCCTGGAAGGAAAGGAAAAGGTCGAAGAAGAATACAAGGCCACGGTGACGGCGCTCAGGAAAAAGCACGAGACCGAGAAATCCGAGCTTGATCGGCGCCACAAAGAGGAAGAGGACAAGGTTAAGAAATCGAAGATTAGGAAAAAGGATTGAAGATCATGACACCGAGAAGATATCGCTCCATGGAATCGCGCTTTTGCCTGGATCGGCGGCAGTTCTTCAAAGCGGGCGGCGCGGCCGGGGCCGCGGCCGGGCTCGGCCTCCTGGCCGGACGCTCGCTTGCTTTCGCCCAGAACGCCGCGCCCGTAAAGATCGAAAAGCCAAAAACCAACATCGATGAGGCCGTGAAGGCCCCCAGGACCAAGCACTCTCTCCCCGGGCCCTTCCCGGGCAGGGTTGTCGAGGTCTACGACCCGAAATGCCTGGCAGACGGAAAGGTTGACGCCGCCCTTATCGGAAGCATGTTCGAGAAGGGGCTCACGCGCTTGACGGGCAAAAGCCTCATGGAGAGTTTCCCGCTCTTTTTTGAGAAAAACGATATCGTCGGCATCAAGGTCAATCCGGTCGGCGCCGGCCTGATCAGCACGCGTCTTGAGGTCGTGGACGCCGTCGTCGATTGGCTCGCCTCGGCCGGCTTGCCCCGCCGGAACATCATTATCTGGGACCGGTTCGACTACATGCTCAAGGACGCGGGCTTCACCGCCGAAAGGTATCCCGGAGTCGGCATCGAAGGCCTTCAGACCATGGACGAGGCGGCCGCCGAAGGGAAGACCAAGGACAACAGCCGCTGGCTCAAGCCGGACGGGACTCACGTCAGCACGGACAACTTCGATATGGACGTCTACTATTGGGCCGACGTGGAAGGCCCCAAGGACGAGCCCTATCTCAACCAGCACGTTTTCAACGGGAAGTATTCCTACTTCGGAAGGCTTTTGACCAGGAAACTGACCAAGATCATCAACGTGCCCGTCTTCAAGAACACCGGCAACGCCGTATCGATGGCCACCAAGAACATCGGCTACGGCGCCGTCTGCAACACGAACAGACTCCATCAACCGCTCTTCCTCGATGTTTGCGTCGAAGTCCCGGCCTTTCCGGCCGTTCGGGACAAGCTTGTCCTGAACATCACCGACGGGATCAAGGCTCAGTACGAAGGCGGCCCCAGCGCCGAGGCCAAGTTCATTTACGATTTCGGAACCCTCTTTTTCGGGACGGACCCGTTCGCCCTCGATCTTGTCTGCCATGGCCTCATCGTGGAAAAGCGGAAAGCCATGGGGATCAAGGTCAACGAACATCCCAGATTCACCGAGTACTTCCGATATGCCCAAAAACTCGGTCTGGGGGTCGGCGACCCGGGAAAGATCGAACACGTCAAGGTCTGATAAGCACGTTCGTCCAAGGCTTTTGATGTTGATGAGAAAGCTTCTCGCCATCTGCGCGGCCGCCATCGTCGCCGCGTCGCTCAACGCGGCGATCGTCGTCCCCCCCGACAGCTTCGCCCCCGGTTGGAAAAAGTCCGAAGGCCTTCGGGAATTTCCCGGCAGCCGGCTATTCGACCACATCGACGGCGGGGCTGAGCTTTTCCTGGAATTTGGTTTCAAAGAGCTCTGCGTCCAGCGTTATAAAAAAGGAGAGGACGAACTGGCCCTTGAGATCTACGAGATGCAAAGTCCGGAAGCCGCTTTGGGGCTCTATCTCATGAAGTGCGGCAGGGAGACTCCCGTAAAAGGGCTGGATGCCAGGAACTCGGGCGAACCGGCCCAGCTCACGATCCTCCAGGGCCGATACTTCCTCCATGTCAACAATTTCTCCGGACGCGAAGACCTTCTGCCGGTCATGATCGAGCTGGCTCGCCGGGCGCTGGCCGGGATTCCCGATGAAAAAGCCGCGGACTTGATCGGCCGCCTTCCCGGCCAGGGACTTCAACCCGGTTCAGCCTATCTGTTCAAGGGCCCCGTGGGTCTTCAGGCCTTCTATACCTTAGGAGAAGGAGACATCCTCGACCAGAGAGGGATGGTTTTCGGAATCGCCGGAAGCTATGAGGACCCGAAGCTTGGACGTTTCATCCTCATTTTGATCGACTATTCCGAGGCCGGCAGGGCCCAGGCCGCGTTCAAGAACCTAGCCGGACGGCTGGATCCTTATCTAAAAATCCTGAAAAACAGTGAGAAAGGCTTCGTCTTCGAGGATTTCCAGAAGAGGTTCGGGACCGTCGCACTCAGGGAGACCCGTCTCGAACTCAGAATCGGGCTCGCTTCGGAACCGGCTTTTTCATTCCGGCCTTAACGTTCCCTCGCCGCTCTGCGGGTCACAGCCAGGGCGGCCCCAAGGACGACGGTCCCCCCCAGAACCGTCCTCAGGGCAGGAACCTCGCCTAGGAAAATCAGGGCTAGAAGGACCCCATAGACCGGCTCGAGCGAGCTGATGATGCTCGCCGCCTGGGCCCGGATGCGCTTCATCCCATGGATGAAAAGGGTATGGGCCAACGCTGTACAGAAGATCCCGAGGACGGCTAGGAGGAGGATGTCTCTTGGGCTCAAAACGGGCCGGCCGGCAAAGAAAAAGGGCAGAAGCAGGATTCCGGCGAAAAGGTCCTGGTAAAATGCGATGTGAAGGCTCGACCTTGTTTGCGAAAGCCTTCTGTTAACGACCGTCAGGACGGCGAACGTCGCGCCTGATACGAGCCCCCACAGAACGCCCCGGACGATCGAATCGCCGAGATTGAAGCGGGGGATGATCAGGAAGACCCCGAAAAAACAAGCTCCCGCCGGGAGCAGGTCCTTCCGGTCCAGCTTCTCCCCTGAAAAGAGCGGCTCGAGAAAAATCGTGAAGACGGGAAAGGTCGAGTAGGAAAGCAGGCCGATGGCGACGGATGAGATCCTTACCGAATGAAAAAACGCCGTCCAATGTAGGGCCAGAACGGCCCCGCAAAAAAGGAGGAGAAAGACGTCACGGCGGGGTGTTATCCTGAAGGGCATTCCGCGCGCCCGAATGATTACAGTCAGGGCCAGGCCTGCAAAGAGGACCCTTCCCAGAACGATAAGGGGAGGGGAGACCGGAACCCACCGGGCGAACAACCCGGGGAATCCGAACAGGGCCACTGCCAGATGGATCTCAAGAAGACTCTTCTTGTCGCGACTTTGAAAGCTCATCGGATCGCCCGCAAGTTCATTATACCCATCAGCTCCGCCTTTGCCAGGGAAATGAACTGACCGTCAAACACTTTTGAGATTCTCGCCCTGGAAATTCAGAGCTACGATCCTGAAAATTCGGGA
>CAZSMW010000007.1:0-6444 GCA_964607985.1 uncultured Eubacteriales bacterium | reverse complement strand
AGCATCGGCGCCGAGAAGCTCATCCTCGACGGGTTCAAGGCCGACGGGGCCGTCATCGGCGAACCGACCGACAACAGGATCGCCATCGGCCATAGGGGTTTGGAGTGGCTGCAGATCGACTTCCATGGCCGGGCCGCCCACGGCGGAACGCCGGAAGCGGGTCTTAATGCCATCTCGGCCGCGGCCCATTTCGTCCATCTCGTGGAAAGCGAACTTGTTCCGGTCTTGGCCCTAAGACGTGATCCCGTGCTCGGTCCTCCGGCCATCAATCTGGGGACCATCGCCGGGGGAGAGCAGCCGAGCACGGTCGCCGCCCATTGCCGGATCAGGCTCGATCGGCGCTGGGTGACGACGGAGACGATCGAGATGGTCTTTGAAGACCTGGAAGGCATCCTGCTCCGGGTCCGCGAAGCTCGCCCCGGTCTCAAGACCGAAATATCCCGGATGCCCGGCGGGATGGCCACTATGGTCCACGGCCCAATGACCATTCCCCCGGAGCATTCCCTTGTCCGGGCCGCGGAAACGGGCCTCGCCGAACTCGGTCATTCCTCCCGGCCCCTGACCGTTTTTCCAGCTTGGACGGACGCCTCGCTCATCTCCCGGGAAGGGCACATCCCGTCCATCGTCTGGGGCCCGGGGGGGCTTGAATACGCTCATTCTCCCGAAGAAAGCATCCTTCTAGCGGAGGTCTATCAAGCCGTCAGGCTCTACGCGGTGGCGGCTTGGCATTTCACCAGATCCGAATGAAAACCAAGATCCCCCACACGTACGTCCTTCTCATCTCCCTGACCGTGTTGGCGGCCATCCTGACATGGGTCGTCCCGGCCGGGCGGTATGAGCGGGCCATCGACCGGGGCCGGACCCTTATCGATCCCGCGTCCTTTCATGCCGTCCAGGCCCAACCGGCGGGAATTTTCGAGGTCCTCCTGGCGTTTCCCAAGGCCCTGGTTGAAGTCGCCGACATCATCTTCTATATCTTCATCATCGGTGGCACGTTCGGCGTTCTCAACAGGACGGGCCTCATCCAGGGCGGCATCCAGGCCCTGGTCAAGAGGATCGGCGGCCGGCAGGCCCTGATCGTCCCCGTCCTGACGCTCGTCTTTGCCATCGGCGGAGGGACCATCGGCATCGCCGAAGAGACCCTTGTCTTTCTGCCCGCCCTCCTTCTACTGGCCCGCTCCCTGGGTTACGACTCGCTCACCGCCGGCGGGATAGCGCTTGTCGGCGCCAACGCGGGGTTCGCCGCGGCATTCATGAACCCCTTCACGGTCGGAGTGGCCCAGGGGATCGTCGGACTTCCCCTGTTCTCGGGAATCGGCTTCCGGGTCGTCCTATGGGTGGTCATGACGACGGTAACCATCATCTTTCTCTCCCGCTACGCGGCCAGGGTCAAAGCCAATCCCGGGATCAGCCTGATGCGCGAATTCGACCTGAAGAGGGAGACCAAGGCTTCGGGGGACGAGGACATTCTTTTTACCCGGAGGCACGTGGCTGTGCTTGTCGTGACGGTGGCCGCCCTCATCGTCCTGGTCCTCGGCGCCATCCGCTGGCATTGGGGCCTATTACAGCTCTCGGGCCTCTTCTTCGGCCTGGCCATTGCGGCAGGCCCGATCGGCGGGCTGTCGCTTGATGATACCGCCCGGAGTTTCATCCAGGGCGCCCAGGACATGACCTATGCCGGCCTTGTCGTCGGATTGGCCCGGGGGGCCCTGGTCATCCTTCGGGACGCCAACGTCATAGATTCTATGACCCATGCCATGGCGGCTGTCGTCGGGCGCTGGTCGTCCTCCATCAGCGTCATCGGCATCTACCTCATGCAGAACTTGCTTCACTTCATCGTCCCTTCGGGGAGCGGCCAGGCCGCGGTGTCCATGCCCATCCTGGCGCCCCTCGGGGATTTGGTCGGCATCACCCGTCAGACCAACGTCCTGGCTTACCAGCTGGGAAACGGGCTGACCAACGTCTTCATCCCCACGCAAGGCTATTTCATGGCCGCCCTGGGCATCCTCAAGATCCCTTGGGAAAAATGGGTCCGCTGGCTCCTGCCGCTTCTTCTCATCTGGCTGGCCTTGGGCATGGCCGCAGTGGTCATAGCCCAGGCCATTCATCTGGGGCCGTTCTAGAAAAAGGGGGAGGGGGAGTCTATCGTTTTTTTAGCCCGTGGGGCGGGGTTTCTTATCCCGATTGGATCATCGGGCAATCCTATCGCGACTCAGCGGGTCGTGGACACAGATCTGGCCGCGTTTAATAGCATGATCCAACAAACGGGCACGCCTCCCATCATCCTCCTGGCTCCGGTCAAGAAAAAAGAGTGAAGTCAGAGAATAACAATTTTTGGAGATCAAGATTTTCCGAGGCCGCTTAAAACCTGCTGGGTCTCGTTGATCAATCGCTTGAACACGCTGCGGTAAATCGCGGTCTGCTCCTTCCACAGATTGAGATCTTTCAGACACAATGCCTGCGCCAGCCCGGGAAGGACTCTGATTTCGTTCTCGAGGCCGGCCACGGGTCCCATAAAAAGGTTCTTAAACCAAGGATTTGCGGGGAGGCCTTTATCATGATAGAAAGCGCGTTCCAGTCGGTACCACGTGGAATTGATTTTCTCCAGTGAAGAGCTGTCCAGAGATGGGCTATCGGCCATCTTCCTCTGGACCTGTTCGGCCGTTTCTTTCCATTCCTGACAGAGCTCTTTGAGACCGATGAATTCTGTCCTGAACTCACCGCTCAGCTCCTGTTCCAACTCTTCTAAAGCCCGGCCAACGTGCCGGGCAAAATTTACGTAGTCCAATGGAATCAGGTCCTCACTAGCCATGCGGAGAGCCAGCAGGCCCCAGAGCTGGGCCATAAGGCCGTTGTAGCGGAATCCTGGATCGATGACTTTCGACATCCAGTGGAAATTCTCATACAGGGAATGGTACATCCCATAATCTGTGCCGTAGAACATATCGGTTCCCGGAACCACCAGGTGAAAGAAGAACGGCATATTATCGTCAATTCCTGGAGAAGAATCGATTTTCGGCTTGCCGGTACGGGGCTCTCCGGGCAGGATTTGCCAGCCTGTTCCCATCGAGCTGAACCAGTTGCTGTATTCTTGCTGCTGCTCCAGCCAGACATCAGAGAACCTTCGGCCGCTACGGGGATCCAAAAGGCTCGAGGTCACCTGTTGGATCAACGGAATGAGCGAAGGGCTTGCGGTCACATAGAGCGGCGTATCGATGTTAAAAACGGCAGAGTCGGAGTTGAAATTCACGACAACCTTATCCCGCACCGAGGCGGCATGCTCCTCCACCCATTCTGTCGACCCCGCCAGGCCATACTCCTCCGCGCACCAATTATTGATCATGATCGACCGGCGGGGACGCCATCCCTCTTTCAGCCAAGACCCGAGAATTCTGGCAAACTCGAGCTGAACAGCCGTTCCGCTGTTGGGATCCCCAGCCCCGAAAATATGGGCGTCGTGGTGATTGCCGAGCAGAATCCACTGGTCGGGAAATTGGCCGCCCCGGATGAAAACGGTGATGTTCCGGATAGGCTTGGTTTCGAGTCGGTTCTGCGTCTTGAGCCTGACTCGGACCGGGCCCGGCCCAATCCGATAGGTAAACCCCATGGCTCCGTTCCATTGCCACGGTACAGTCGGCCCTGCCATCTGTTCAAGGAGTTTTTTCGCCTCCTGCGCGGAGATGGGGAGGCTGGGGATCTTGGGCAAACCCTTAAGATTTTCGATCGGGAGACGGTCGGCTCCTTTTACGGAGGCCCAACCGGGCGTTTGGAGATCGCCTGGGATCGGGCTCGAATTCACGGCGGTCCGCTGAATGCCGGAAATGGGACGCCAGGCGCCCTTGGGATAAACATCTCCCCAGAAATATCCATCATCCAGGGGGTCAGAAAAGAAGAGCGCCCCCGCTGCTCCCGCCTCCTGCGCGCGCTCGACTTTGGTCCCGCTGTCGCCATTGTAGAAACGCATCAAAATGACCTTGCCTTGTAGGCGGACACCCAGTTGCTTCAACCATCTATAATCAGCGGCCGTGCCGAAATTGGCGTAGACAACTTCCCCCTCGGTTGTGCCGCTCGCTCCATACACGCTCCAGGCCGGAAATTCTTTTGTCCGCCGGCTGAAGGGATCTCCGGGAACGATATCTTCATAAAGGTTGAGGATTTCAGCCTTCGGATAGACGATTTTGAGTTCACTTGAAACATGGGAACTGAGGAGGATTTCGTACTCATTCCACTGGGGGTTTAGCCCGAAGCTTTCTAGCTGCGCGAAGATATAGTTCTCGACGTCTCTGTCACCGGGTGAACCCGGCGGATGGGGTTCTTTGGTCATGGCTTCCAAGAAGGATTGGATGTGCTTCGTTGAAACCGCCGCTTTGTATCTCGCCTCCAAGGCCTGCACTTCCCGAGCCGGAAGCCAGGGATAGCTATCTTCCTGGGGAGGGAAGGGGGAGTGGCCTAGAAAAAAGACTGGTGTTGACAGGATGATGAGCGAGCCGAGAGCGAGAAGGGCTATCTTCATGAACGCGGGTTTCCTTTTTTTTATGCCCATCCTTCCTCCTTTTAAAAACACGAGCGAAAAATTATCGATTCTGTTTGCTCGCCGGTGTCATCATTATACGAGCGCTTCAAGGGCTATTCAATACGGGCGATTGACAGGGCCAACAGGCCGAAGATATAGTACCGACATGGATAGGAGGGGAGATTTGTTGTCCGGAGCGGCTCCATCCGGCCCATCCGAAGGTTCCCGACTGTCCGAGCGTCCATGGCGGGCCTTTTTGATAATGCTCGCCATACAAGGGATATTGGTTTATCTGGTCGGATTTGTTCTCTACGGAGTTTTTAAGCTGCCGAAGGACATTTCGAACACAGAAGCTCTTTCCACCGTCTTATTGTTATCCGTAAGTGGATTTTTTGCCTACGTGATCGCGCCTTTTTTTCTGCGTATTCCTTTCGGCAAGCGGACCTTCAGGGAGTACCTGGGTGACATCCGTCTGACCAGCATCCAACCCTTTCTTCGATTGCTCGTGTTGACGATTTCCTGTGTTCTCATCCTTATTGTGTGTCAGGGCAGCGGTTCGATTGTCTATCGTTTGACCGAAGGTAAACCCCTAACCCTGGAGTTCATCTCCGGAGTGTTCAACCTGTCACTGGTTTTTCCGCCAAAATCGATGCTCCTCTTCGCCGTCTTCTTTTCAATGTTCGAAGAGGTGGCTTTCCGAGGTGTCCTGCTGCGGATGCTTTTGCGAAAATACCCGATACGCCGGGCCATCATCTATTCGTCCCTGGCTTTCGGACTGGTTCATTTTCCGGCTGTCTTTGCCGGCAGAGCCCTGATCTCAACCCTGGGTCAGGTCGTCTGGGCGGCATTGTTCGGATTGTTTTACGGGTATCTTGTTATTAAGACCGACAGCCTTTTCCCGGCCATGATCGTCCATTGGCTGAGCAACGTGTTCCAGGCTTCCCTTACGGCATATTGGCAGACGGCTCCGATCGAGATCAGGACATTGTATGGAATCGTCTTCGGTTATGGCCTCGCCACTCTCATTCTCATATTCTGGGTGCGCTTCTTCTCAAAGAGATGGCTTTCTCATTACAACTAAGGCCTTGCGGCATAGGAGGCTCAAGATGAAGAATCCGCTCCGTCCCGCGCTGAGCGTCGCCGTTATCAAAGACTTCAAGGTCGAATGGGCCAGGGCCTACGGTTTTCGGGACGCGGAGGAGAAATCGCCGGCCACGGTCGAGACGCTCTTCCAGGCGGCGTCGATCAGCAAGCCGGTCGCGGCCGCGGCCGCGCTCCGCTTCGTGGAAAAAGGTCGGCTCGACCTGGATGAGGACGTCAACGCCAAGCTCGCGTCCTGGAAGGTCCCCGAAAACGAATTCACGGCGAAAAAGAAGGTCACGCTTCGGGAAATCCTCAGTCACAGCAGCATCGCCCTGGTCTTCCTCAAAGACGCACAGGACACGATCACGGGCTTCGTCGCCAACGGAGTGCATCGGGCGAAAAAGATCGACTAAGAAGCAGACGGAAAATCCCATTTCGGCTTGGCGTCCAGGTTTGTTCCCTCGTTCCTCTTTGTCCCGCGAGAGGGCGTGTGCTATCAGGGGTCAGTTCCCGAAGGTCAGGTGCCGCCAGGCGTCGCGGCCCACTTATCATCAATACGGTCGGCACGGGGAATTCCACCCGCCTGATAGAGCGGGTCACCCACCAGAGGGAATCCGGCATAGCGGTCCCGGAGGCCAAGGCCAGATACACCTTGCGGATCTGCCTTTCTTTCATGGCGATCGCTAACATTCTCGCGATCCGATCCGTGATGTTGGCCCGTTTCTTGAGGCTATTCTCCTGCTATGGCGGGAGTCTATCGTCCTCGACATCCGGAGCGGACGGTCCTTTACCGAGTGCTGTCGCATCATTTCGACAGGTTTGTCGCGGAGCATAAGGGCCTTGTGGTG
>CAZSMW010000006.1:0-7695 GCA_964607985.1 uncultured Eubacteriales bacterium | reverse complement strand
GGTTCATGCTCCGGATGATCAGGAAGAGGGCGAAGGCCACGATGAGGAAGCTGATGATACGGGTGACGAAAAGCCCGTAGTTGAACGTCACCGCGCCAGCCGCTTGAGCCTGGGCTAATGACGCATAGGGCCCTGCTACTTTACCAGCGGCGAGGACCAAGTACAGGTTCGAGAAGTCCACGTTCCCCAAGAGAAGTCCGATGGGGGGCATGAGGACGTCGGAGACAAAGGACGAGACGACGGCTCCGAACGCAGCCCCGATGATGATGCCCACCGCCATGTCGAGGACGCTGCCCTTCATGGCGAACTCTCTGAATTCCTTGAACATTCTTCCCTCCTTAAATTCTCGTTCCTATTTTTCCTGCCCCGTTTCGACGGGAAGGGTGTCGATGTTGCTCCATTCGTTGAAGCTCCCGTCGTAATTCTTGACCTTCGGATATCCCAGGATGTATTTCAGCGTGAAGTAGACATGGGAAGCCATCTGCCCCTGGCCGCAGGAGACGATGATGGTCTTCTCCGGAGTGACCCCCTTGTCCACGTAGGCTTTTCTAAGGACCTCGACGTCCTTCCACGTCCCGTTATTATTGAGGTCCTCAACCCAGAAATGGTGGATAGCGCCTTTGATATGGCCTTTGCGTTTCCAGGTGCCTTTCTCACCGGAAAAAAGCTCGGTCGGGCGGACGTCCAAGAGGACGCTCTTGGCGCCGTCCCGGTTCTTGACATCTTCCAGTGTAGCCCGGACGCCGGGGTCCGTTTTGCCTTTCCATTCGTATCTGACCGTCTTGATCTTTGGATATTCCTGAGAAAGCAGACGGCCCTGCTTTTTCCAGCCCTGGAACCCGTCCTGTAGAATGGCCCAGGACGGGTGCTTGATATAATCGAGGGCCCAGACCATGTAGGCAGCCCGGTAATGATTGATTTCGGAATAGATGATGACCGTCATGCCGCTACCGACGCCCATTTCGCCGAGGAGCTGGGCCAGGACGGACGGCGGCATCAACTTGCCGGGGATTCCCTTGTCGGGCCAGCGGAGGACCTCCGAATCTAGGAAAACGGCCCCCGGGATATGCGCTTCCCAATAATCCCGGATGTCTCCCCTCATGTCGATGATCCTGACGTTCGGGTCTGTCAGTTTTGCTGCCAGCCATTCGGGCTGAACGAGCCGCGAGGGAGGCTCCTGGCCCATGACCGCACGCGTTCCCATAAGGGCAAGAACGAGGGCCAGGGCCGCCATGGGAGAGGCCATAAATGATTGAGTTCTCAATATGTTCGTCTCCTTTCTGGGTGCAACCGCCGTCACCTCTTCACCAGAGGAAACGAGGAGATCCGGAGCCTGGCGCAGCCCATCGGGATGAGAGTGATCTCCTCCACCTCGGCATCCGTGGCCACAGGCCCGGGCGGCACCTTCCCCACCATACGGCCTTCGGCCGTCCAGGACGGGATCTTCCGGGCCCTCGCCCTGAGGACGATGGGCGCGGCTTCCGGCTCGAACGGCTGATCGATGGGTTCCTTTCGGCTTTCGATTCGGATCATCGCGGCCGGATCGAGCGGATCGACGGCGAGCCCGTAGTTCCAGGCTGTTGTAGGCAGGAGCTCGAGGGCGGGCCACTCGTCCGTGCCCCCATAGCGCCGCCACCGCTCTCCGATCTTCAGGGAATACCAGAGCGGTCCCCTTCGAACGGATACGGAGTTGCCGAGCGTAGGCCAGGACCGGACATTGATCCGCGGGCGGAATTCAAGCCTCAGCCGATCCCCATCCCTCCATTTTCGCCGGATGACCAGGTACTCTCCGGGACGGGGGTCCGCTTTCAACGCCTCCCCGTTGAGGCTGACCGATCCTCCGTCCCACCAGGACGGGATCCTTAAATAAAACGGGAACTCGACAGGTTTGGCCGTTCCCATCGTGAAATCGATGACATCTCCGAAAGGGTACGCCGTGTCCTCCGAGATCCGGATCTCCGTCCCATCCCCCACTCTTGCCGTGACGGCGGAAGGAGCGTAGAGAGCCGCCGCCAGCCCATCGTCTGATGTCCCCATCCAGAGGTGCTCGGCGAAATAGGGCCAGCCGAAAGCCACGTTGTGCTGGCAGCAGCGGTAGCTCCAGGGGTCATAAGAGACCAGAGTCCCGCCGTTCTGAAAATCATGTTCCCCGGTGCTATCGCAGGAGATGAGGTTGGGCGCCGTAAAATAATGTAGGCCTTTGAGGTCGGGCGTCATCGAGGCGGGAAGGGAATTGAATGCGATCTCCTCGCACCGGTCGGCGTATCGGGCGTCCCCGGTGATCTTGAGGAGAGATTCGAAGCTGGACATGAACTCGACCATCGAGCAGGTCTCGGCGCCTTGGCGTGGGTCCCCGTATCCGGGGCGGATGTTCTCGTCGGCCCCGAACATCCCCCCGGGATGCTGCCCGTAGGCTTCCATGACCTGCTTATAATTGGCTTCTACGGCATCGATGAGCGTCTGGTCCTTCGCCTGTTGGTAATAGGTCCCCGGTTCGCGAATCCCCATGGTGATGTTCACGCCGTGATAGAAGGAGCTTTCCTCCCAATTCTTGTCCCTCCGGTCGATCAGGACGGATGATGTCCAGTCGGAAGTCCTCTCGTGGAGCCTTCGGCCCAGGTCGAGGAGGAAACTATCCCCGGTCCGGTTGTAGAGCCAATAAACGACCTCCAGGTTGTCGCCGCCCCTGAGTTTCTGCCAGCTCCCAGGAAGGAGCTCCCCGTCGGGAAGGTCGTTCTCATAGTGGAAGTATCGAGTCATGAATGGCAGCACCCTGGCGTCGCCGGTGGATTCGTGCCAGCTCCTCAGGGCGGAAAGCATGACCATGTTGGGCCAGAGGTCGTGGCTCTCCCCGTTGTCCACGGGGCCGAAATAGCCATCGTACCCCTGGCTCTTCAAAGCCAACTCCAGCCATATTTTGGCTTTTGAGATGATCTCCTGGTCCTTCAGGATGTAACCCAGGTCGCCGTAGCCCTTGAGCCAGTAAGGCACCTCTTCCCAACCCTTGCCCTTGAGGGTGATCCAGCCGCTATCGTCCTTGAGGAACCGGCTGATCTCCGCCAGTCGGCCCGTGAACCCGTCGCGCATGAGCCGGAGCTGGCCGAGGAGCCATCCCTTGGGTTCGACGGACCCGATGGGGAGTTTGACCAGGGGGCTTCCGAGCAAAGGCGCTCGGTTGGAGACATAGTGACGGTTGCCTTCGGCGAATGGGGGTGTCTTGACGACCGTGATGCCGGAAGTCTTCTCATCCGCACCCCGACTTCCGATCAGGGCCGAGATGGCAAAAACGAAGACGGTGAACAAAGGCGCCACGCTGTTTCTCATGGCCTTATCTCCTTCGGGTTTCGGCCGTCACGTCCAGGAGCCTTCCGCCCCTGGCTCCGGCACGCCTAGATCGTGTTTATATGTTAAAAACGCGATAATTTCAAGATTGACGAGCGGGAATATACCCTGCGGCTTGCGGCGGGGAACCGCTCGTCGGAGGATCCAAGGGGGTATGTCCCCTTGGTCGCAGGGCGCGGGCCCATGCCCCGCCCGAGAAAGGGAGGTAGGGAGCGAAGCGACCGTTGGAAGGGGGAAACGCGAAGCGGGTTCCCCCTCCAAGATTGACGAGGTCCGAACGTTATGATATCTTTGTTGGGGAAAGAGGGAAAAAATGGACACAACAGCTTTCTATATCGTCCTGTTCTTGCATCTTGTCAGCCTGATCGTAGCCTTCGGGTCGGTCCTGGTCATCGACGTTTTCGGCCTGCTTTGGATTTGTAGAAGGCATCCTCTGTCCCATGTGTTCAAGGTCGCCGGCGTCACGCAGAAGCTGATCTGGATCGGCTGGGCGGGTTTGGTCGCCTCGGGGATTCCCCTCCTCGTCATGAAGGCTTACGTGGACAACTTGACAAAACTCAAGATCTTCCTCGTTCTGCTGGTGGGCCTCAACGGCTTATTTCTCGACGCCGTCAAAAGGGCGGGGGAGAAGGTCCCCGAAGGCGCCGGGCCGCCGGCGGTCCTCATTTACCACATGGGCCTGACCTCGGCCATCTCTCAATTGGGCTGGTGGGGAACGGTCGTCATCGGCTTCATCCATCACAATATCGAGCACGTCGTCCAATGGCCGAAAAATCCCTGGCTCTCTATGGGCGTCATCGCCGCCTTCTTCCTTGGGGCCTATCTGGCCGGAAAATTCATCTTTCGAAAGAAGAAATGATCCGGGCGGTACCACACCCGCCCTTTCCGGCAATCATTAGAACCAATAAGGAAAACGGCTGTTCCCGTCGACTTCGAAGATCCTGACGACCTCTCCACTTTTCAGATCGAGGGTATAAAGCTCGTAGGCGTTCTTCCCCTTTTCTTTGGGGCTCGAAGAGAATACGATCATGTCGCCCGACGGCGAAAAGCAGGGATAATAATCGTAGAAGCCCGGGCGGCCGGGAGTCCTGTTCATCTTGCCGTTGCCGTCGGTATTCATGACGAAGACATCGCCGAGTCCGTCGTCGTCATGACAGACGTAAGCGACCTTCGTCCCATCGGATGAGACCTTGGGCCGGCAACTCCCCTTCCTTGTCAGTTCCGTATATTTCCGTGTGGAGACGTCATATTTGGCCACCAGCCAGCCCAGAAAAACCTTCCCCGTGAACAAGATCTCGTCTCCGGCGGGGTGCGTGAAAGCCATGGCCGTGCTGCTGAACGGCTGATCAGGGAAAAGCGGTCTTGAAATCCCCGTCGAGATTTCCTGGGCCATGGTCTTTAAGGTATTCTTTTTAACCTCCAGGTCATAATAGATCTCCCTGTCGCCCGGGCCCCAGGACGGGCATGTTTCGTTGCGTGGATCGCTTGTGAGGCGCTGGACCGCCCGGCTTTTCAAGTCCAAGAGATAGATGTCGTAGCTGCCGGCGCGGTCCGAGGTGAAGACGATCCTTTCGCCTTTCCCGTCGGGCACGGGCCATTCGTCGGAGGCCGGGTCATCTGTGAGCTTCGTCAACGTGTTCCGGGTCAGGAGATAGATGTCGTCATTCCCGCCGAAATCCGAATTGAAGACGATCCTGCTTTCCCGGTCGAAGTTGATGATCTGGCCGTTAGCCCCCATGGGTAGGAGAATCAGGAACGAACAAAGCCCGGTTAAAAGCCTCGAGTTCAGCCGTTTGGTCATCACAAGACCATTTTAGGGCAACCCGAGCCCTAAATCAACAGCCCGGGCCCGTTGTCAGCATTTCTTTACGTGTGTTATCGGGCAATGGAGCAGGGTCGATGTCCGGAGGAGGCCGTTGGAGGGCCGGCTGAGTTGACGGTCGGTCCCGGGAAAGATATAATGACGTGTTTTCTTTTGGAGGAATTCATGAAACGTTGGAAGCTGCTGTTCACGATCTTCGCCGTCACCTTTAGCACAATGCTGACCGAGGTGCTTCTGACCCGCGTCTTCTCCGTGGTTTACTTCGGGCAGTTCGCCTTCCTCATCATCTCGTTGGCCCTCTTCGGCTACGGTCTGAGCGGAGTCTTCCTGGCGCTTCGCAAGCTCTCTCAGCATAAAGACCAGGCAACTCAAGTTTCCCGCTATCTCCTGCTGTTCGTCGTCTCCCTCCCACTAGCCTACAAGGCCACCCTGGTATTCACGATCGACTTCCTCCATCTTTTCGCGCCCTTTTACAACTTTCTCTTCCTGATCCTTAATTTCATGGTCCTGCTTCTTCCGTTCTTTTTCGGAGGCGTGGTGCTGGCTCTGATCTTTTCCGCCTATTCCGAGAGCATCGGCCGCCTTTATTTCATCGACCTGGCGGGGGCCAGCCTCGGTTCCCTGGCCATCATCCCCCTCATCCCCCGGTTCGGTCCGAACCGGGTCCTGATCCTCCTCTTTTTCCTGCTGGCGCTGGCCTGGTTCTTCCTGGCCTCGGGCCGACGAATTGTCAGGATCGCGATCTTCGGCGTCCTGATCGCCGCTTTCACCACGGCCTTCCTGTTCGAAGACAGGATCTTCCCGATCGTCCCCAAGACGGTCAAGCGCCAATACAACGCCCAGCTTGAGAAAAACGAAATCGAATACAGCAAGTGGAGTACGATCGACAAGATCGATGTAGCCCCGTGGGGGGGCAAACGCAAGGTCATCTGGATCAACGGCGGCACGATGCAGTCGTTCATCAGAAAGTTCGACGGCAACCTGGCCCGCCTGAAAAAAATCGAATGGGACCAGGCTTCCCTGCCCTTCCAGGTGGCCCGGAATGGGTCCGCAGTCATCATCGGCTCGGCCGGAGGCTACGAGGTCCTCTGCGCCCTGTCTCACGGTTTCAAACTCGTCGTGGCCATCGAAATGGACCCGGTCATCTGCGACCTGCTGAAGAACGAGTACGCGGATTTCACAGGAAGAATCTTCCATCTCCCGCAGGTGAACCTGCTCGCCGACGAAGGGCGGAGCGTGCTCAAACGCATGAAGCGGAAATTCGACGTCATCCAGATGGTCCACTCCCACAACGCCGACTTCCTCCTCTCGGGCGCGCTCAGCATCTCCGAAACATATATCTACACGGTGGAGAGCTTCAAGGACTACTGGGAACACCTCCAGCCCGACGGATTCGTCTACATCCTGCATTGGAATGGCGAGAGGCTGTTCGCCACCGCGCTCAAGGCCTTGCGGGAGATGGGGATCGAGCATCCGGAGGAGAAGTTCTTCGTCATCCAAGATCCCGGAGGCTTTAACTGCTTCATCCTCAAAAAGAGCGCTTTCACCCCCCAGGATTACGAGACGCTCAAGGGCTCCGTCGCCGCGCCCGAAGAGATCGTCTATTCGCCCGACATGCGGCTGGACAATCTCTACTACGGCATGATGGCCGACCTGGACGGGACGGTAAGGAAATCGTCGGTCAACATCACGCCGGTCTACGACAACTCCCCTTATTTCAACCAGCCGAACCGCATCGGCCAATTCCGCTTCCGGAACCTCCAGGTCCGGGGGATGGCGGAAAGAGTCGTTCGTTACGCGATCACTTATTCCAATTCCGTCTACCTGTCCATCCTTGTCCTGTCCCTTCTCTTTTCGTTATTTTTCATCTTCCTACCTCTGCGGCGGAGACGGTCGGACGCCGGCCAGGGGCCGCTCATTTTCTATTTCTTCTTCATCGGCCTGGCCTTCATCATGGTCGAGATCATTTTCATCAAGATCTTCCAGCTCTTCCTCGGCAGTCCCGCCATCTCGATCTCGATCATTATTTTCTCACTCCTGGTCTCCTCCGGCGTCGGGAGCCTTCTGACGGCACGCCTCTTTCGTCCGTTTGGAAGGCGAATGATCCCTGCCTTCGCGCTCTTCCTGGCAGCGCTCCTCGTGATCTACGGCCTGGTCCTGTTCGCTCTTCTCGACCGCCTGCTGTTCCTGGGTTTCCCGTGGCGTGTCCTGTTTTCTTTTTTGCTGATATCCCTGGCCGGGTTCTTCATGGGAGCTTTCTTCCCCGAGGGCGTCCGGCGTTTGGGAGAAAAGGACAAGACCATGATCGGGTGGGCGTGGGGGGCGAACTCGTTCGCCACGGTCCTCGGTTCGATCGTGACCGTGATCGTCTCCATCAACTGGAATTTCACCGCGGTGCTTGTGCTGGCGGCGCTGTCCTATCTCGCGGCGGGCTTTTTCAGCACGAGGCCGGAAAAAGAGAGAACGGCCTAAGCGTCACTTGATGTAACCCAGGGACTTCAATTCCTCGATCTTCTTCCGGTCGCGGTCGG
>CAZSMW010000005.1:0-1768 GCA_964607985.1 uncultured Eubacteriales bacterium | reverse complement strand
AAGACGGGCTCGCTGGTCTCGCTTAAGCCGTCCGTAATGGGGAAAGATTTGTCATTTTCGAGAGAATAGGCGTGGACCCTCTGAAAAGATGCATCCGTGTGCAGAGTATAAACGACCCATTTTGAATCCGGGGACCAGCCTGAGTAAATGGTCTTGAACCCAACGGGAATATAGACATCTTCGTTACCGATCTTCTTGCAGGCGCCGGTGATGAGGTCGATCCAGTAAAGGGTTTCGGAGTTATCCGCGTACGTCATTTTCCGGCTATCGGGCGACCAGGCCGGCGAATCATAATAACCGGCGCCAGTGAGCTTGTACCGTTTCGCATCGCCCTTTCCATCCTGGTTTTTGACATAGAGTTCGTATTCGCCGGACTCATCCGAGAAATAGGCGATGGACTTTCCATCCGGGGACCAGATCGGCGACCGTTCATGGGCTCCGGGAGTGTTGGTGATATTGCGGCCATCCCCTTTATCGGCCGGTACCGTGACGATCTCCCCGCGGGACTCGAAAACAGCCCGGGCTCCAGAAGGCGAGACGAATGCATTCCGGATGGTGCGTCCCCCCTTGACATAGCGCTCCCGGAGCTCGAGCAGCTCGGCCGCGACGCCGATCGTCAGCTTCGTGCTTTTTGCCGTCTCGGGCTCGAGGATATGGAGATAGCCCGCCTGCTCATAGGCGATCTTGCCGGTGCCGGCGGACGCGCTCAGGACCGGAAAATCAGAAAAACTTGTAATCGGCTTGATCTCCTTTGATTTTGGGTCAAAGGAAAACAGGTTGAATTCGCCGTTCCTATCCGAACGGAAGTAGATATTATTCCCCATCCACATCGGGTCGGCATCGTTACACCGACCTTCAGGCTGGGGGATTTTCTCAACGGAAAAATCGCTCAATTTCAGGATCCAAACTTCGGCCGTGGTCCCGCCCCGGTAATGCTTCCACTGGATATAAGAAACTTGATTGACAAGCGGGTTGTAAGCGATAAAGTTGCCATCCGGAGAATAGGCGGCGCTCCAAACCTCCGGAATATTGAAAGCTTCCGGGAAACCGCCGTTGACGGAGACTTTGAAGAGCTGCATGTAACCGTTGGAA
The DNA here is from genome assembly GCA_964607985.1 of uncultured Eubacteriales bacterium. GTDB lineage: Bacteria > Acidobacteriota > Aminicenantia > Aminicenantales > Saccharicenantaceae > JALHVH01. The sequence goes on along the minus strand of CAZSMW010000005.1, from coordinate 676 downwards.
GAATTCCGCATGGATGTGAAAATGACCGCTGAACCATCGGGCGTGAAACCCTGGACAAGGTCCGGGCCCGGGTGGTAGGTAAGGCGCCTCGGGATCCCGCCCTCGGCGGGCATGACATAAACATCGGTATTGCCCTCATATTGGGCGCTAAAGGCTATCCACTTGCCGTCGGGCGAAAAGCCGGGTTGGCTCTCGACACCTGCGTCTGAAGTCAGGCGCCGGACATCTGTTCCATCGAGCTTCGCGAGCCAGAGGTCATTGGAATAAATAAAGGCGACATGAGACCGGCTGATGGCAGGCTGGCTCAGCAACCGCGTATCGCGTGTATCGACGGCCGCTGCGAATGGAGCGGTTAGAGGACCTAAAGCCATCAAGCCAAAAACAAACCAAAACCTTTGTCTTTTCATCTCATCCTCCTTTTCCCGCTCTTGGCGACGAAGCTCCCCTTCTGATCACGCCGGAACTTATATCATCGGCCGCGCGACGATGTCAATCGTCGTGAAAAGCGGCCTGGCATCAGCCCCTCGGGCCTTCAGCGATAGCGGCAGGTGCGGGCGTCGCTCACTGCGTCTGCGGCAGCCAGAGATAATAGAAGCCCGTTTTCAGGGCCGCCAAAGTGGATTCCAGGACTTTCGTATCGAGCGGAGAGAAGTCGCCGAGCCGCCCGGCGTAGATA
>CAZSMW010000004.1:0-17486 GCA_964607985.1 uncultured Eubacteriales bacterium | reverse complement strand
GCTCACCCGGGGGCTATCCAGGCTATCTCCCAGCTTCCCGCGGTCAGGTTCTTGAGGCTTCCCCTCAAGCCTTTCCCGATGACATTGACAAGCGAAGGCGTTGCCAAGACGGGTGCCGGCACCTGGCAGGCCGTCACATCTTATAGAACCACGGAGAAGGTCAAAGTATGCATTTTCGACCTCGGTTTTAAGGGATACGCAAGCCTCCTGGGCACGGAGCTCCCGTCGTCCGTCACGGCCAAGTCCTTCCGGGCCGATAACGATATCGAAGGCAATGAAGTTCACGGCGCGGCCTGTGCCGAAATCGTCCATGACATGGCCCCTGACGCCGACCTCATACTCGTAAATTTCAGCACCGAAGTCGAGCATCACCTGGCTGTGAACTGGATTATCGACCAGGGTGTCAAAGTCATCAGCTATTCCATCGGTTGGAAAAACGCCGGCGACGGCAAGGGCACCGGGCCCATCTGTGACGACGTCAAAAAGGCCTACGATGCCGGGATCATCTGGTGCAACTCCGCGGGGAATGAGGCCGAGCATCATTGGGAGGGGACTTTTTTCGATTCCGACTCAGATAATTGGATGAATTTCTCCGGTTCGAACGAGCTCTTGGTGACCTATGGTTACAGCTGTTACGCCTCTATGAACTGGGACGACTGGGGGACATGGGATGGCACGAGCTACAGCGGCTCAAACAATGATTATAACCTGTACCTTTATTACTACTCCGGTGGGATCTGGCACTTTATTGATTCTTCCGCAGGAAGCCAAAATGGCAACGACTGGCCGACGGAGTATGTCAGCGCCTGGGCTTCGGCGCCCTATTATTGGGCGCTGGCCATCTATAAGCATTCGGCCACCCGGGATTGCAAGCTGGAAATTTTTACCTCCGGCTCCTATCCCATCGATTACAATGTCCCCGCGGGAAGCATCAGCGTTCCGGCGGATTCCCCCTACGCCGTCACCGTGGGAGCCACAGACTGGAACACCGACGCCCTCCATTCCTATAGCTCGCGCGGGCCGACCCATGACGGACGGGTAAAACCGGATTTCACGGCGCCTTCCGGCGTTTCGACCCAAACCTATGGCTATCGTAGCTTCCGTGGAACTTCGGCCGCGGCCCCCCACATGGCCGGCGCCTTCGGCCTCATCAGCGGAAAGGCGCCCTTTTCGGTCAGCCAGATCAAGGCGATCCTGGAGGGACGGGCTCTCGATCTCGGAACTTCCGGAAAAGATAATTTGTACGGTATCGGAAGGCTGAAGCTGACAAAGTAACGGTATCGCTCAGGCTTTTTTCCAGGACTCCTCTCTTTATCCGACGGGGATGAGAGAGGAGTCCTTTTAGGTATGCAGGCGGCCTCTTGGCTTTCGGCGTCTGCTTCCAGGAGCCTTTTTACCTCATGCTCGGGAGGCCCGTTGGCAGCCGCTCTTGCAGTGTGACACTCTCGGGATCGTGAATCGCTTCATGAGAGCTCCTTTCGTCATTAATACTTATATACTATAAGAATAGTAGGATAATGTCAATCGCGACATTTCCGGACCTTCGATATTTCCTGTGGCTCCAGAGATTATAACGGACCCGTCCGGTTTTGACTACATGATATAATCCTTCCATGGTCAAGGCCAAAGGCGAGTTCTATTCCGGCTACAAGAGCGGCGAGACCCCACGGTTCGCGATCATCGAAGGCCGGAGGATCGCGGTCACGGAAGTCATCCGGAGAACAAGAGCCCTGGACCCGCGGACGGGGAAGATCCGGGATGTTTTCCGCTGCCGTCTTGCCGACGGCCAGGTCATCGAAATAATAGAGGAGTTGTAGCCGCTTCGGACGATCTCAGCATTTCCAGTACTTCAAAGACCATGCGGGCAGGAAAAACAGCGATCCTAAAACAGGAAAAAGCAGCGAAAAACACAAAATCACTATCTTTATAAGCGATTTCAGGTCAATTTCTTCTGAAGATGTTGGCTTCATTTCTTCGTTCATTTGGGACAGTATCATATCACTCCATTTCATAAAATTTGAATATCCCGGGCGCGGCGGAATTTCTTGTCCCGACATGCTCCTCCTCCCGCTCTTCGTGGTTATTGACATCGCGGCGCAACCGGCGATATATTATCGACTCGGTGTTTCTTGCCATTCTGCAGGGGCCCTGATGGCATACTGGAGTCTTAAACTTTCGACGGTCGTGGTGCAGGAGTGGAAAATTGATGAACGACAGATCGGCTCTATTCATTTCGACACTCAATGAGATAGAAGCCCTGCCAAAGCAATTCTCGCGTATTCCATTGTCGGCTTTTGACGAGGTCTACGCGCTGGACGGAGGATCCACGGACGGCACACTGGAGTTCTTCGAGAAGAACGGCATCGAAGTCATCAGGCCCGTGAAGAAGGGAGCGATCTTCAACGCCGGTGCCATGACCACGGAATGCGAGTATCTGGTCTTCTTCGCACCGGATGGAAACGAGAATCCCGATGACACCGTACGTCTTCTGAACGGGCTGAAGGACGGGAGCGACATGGTCATTGCCTCGCGTTTCATGGTTGGGGGCAAAAACGAGGAAGACAGGCATGTGTTCAGATGGCGCAAATGGGTGAGTTGGATTTTCAATATCCTTGTGCGCTTTCGCTGGGGCGGGCATATCACGGATACGATCAATGGATTCCGGGCCGTGCGCAGGAGCAAGCTGATTGAGATGAACCCCGAGCCGATCGGATTCGATATTGAGTTCCAGATGTCGATCCGGGCGCTGAAGCTCGGCCACAAAGTGTCTGAGATCGCAACGATAGAGGGAGACCGGCTTGGCGGCAAGAGCGTTGCCTATTCTTTACCCACCGGCTGGCTTATGCTGAAGCGCTACCTGAAGGAATTTATCACAGGCGTGGAGCCCACCCGGGACGGGAAGCTCAAGACGACTTTGAACTGATCTTTCCGCGAAGAACCTTCACTTCTTCTGCCAGAAATCCTCCCAGGCCTCCGGCTCTCCCTTAAGATATTTATCCCACCAGGCCAGCATGATCTCCGGCATAAGCCGGCGGTTCTCGTCCGTCCCCATGATCCCATGGTCTTCGTCCTTGAACCTGACGTAGGAAACCTCCCGGCCGAGGATCTTGAGGGCGGTGAACATCTGCTCGGATTCGGTCGCGGGGACGTTGATGTCGGCCAGTCCGTGGAGGAGGAGCATGGGGGTCCGGATCTTGTCGGCGTTGAAGATCGGCGATTGCCCCACGTAGATATCGGGCCTGTTCCAGGGGAAACTGCCCGCCGTGGCGACCCCGCTGTAAAGGAACCCCCACCAGCCCGCGCCCCAGTATGAGGTGATGTTGCTGATCCCGTAAAGGGCGATGCACGACCGGAAGATGTCCGTCCTCGTCGCCAGGAGCATGGTCGTGAACCCGCCGTAGCTCCCGCCGTGGCATCCCACCCTGGACGCATCCAGGAAGGGCTTGGCGACCAGGACCTTGCGGACGCCGGTGATGATCTCGTCCGCGGTCACCCGGCCCCAATCATTGACGTGGACGTCCGAAAAGCCCGGCCCCCAGCCGGGCGCGCCGCTCGGATTGAGAACATAGACCGCATAACCCCTGGCGGCGTAGAGATTATGGTTGGCGCCCAGAAAGCCGGCATTGAATTCCTTGGGCGTGTGGGCCGTGCCTCCGTAGTAATAAACGATCAGGGGATACTTTTTACCGGGATCGAAATTCGCCGGATAGAGGAGCCAGCCATCGATGTCCGCCCCCGACTTGTTCTTGAACGCGAAGTCCTCGACCTTGGTGAACGTCACGTCCTTGTAAGCTTCTCCGGCCGGGTCCTCGATGACGTCGATTTTGCCGGTCGCGGTGTCATATGTCATGAGCCTTTCAGGGACGGAGATCGAGGTCCCGATGAAGGCTAGGGTTCTTCCTTGCGGATCGATATCGAAAGACTTGATCGTGTCCAGCCCTGTTTCGATCCTGTGGAACGCCGATCCCTTCTCATCCGTCGTGTAGAGAGGTTCCTGGAGCCTGTCCTCGGCATGGAGATAGATCGTTCCGTCCCCGGCCTGGAGGGCCGATTTGACCGAAGGCTTAAAATCCCGGGTCAGGCAGGCGGTCCCGCCGGTCACCGGGTCCAGGACGAAAAGATCGAGGTCGTAGTCGTTGGGGATTCGCTTCCCGGCCGGTTTCCCGGCCAGGGATTGGCCGCCGATGAGGAGGATCTTCCTGCCGTCGAGCGACCATCGGGCAGAACCGATGGAAACAGGAGAGGAAAAGACGACTTTATCCTCCTGGGCGGCGAGGTCGAGGACGTGGACTTTGGTCTCGACGTAAGGCCGATGGGCGTAATCAGGCTTTGCGGTCAGAAAAAGGGCCTGGGTCCCGTCCGGACTGACCGCTGATTCCACGGAACCGAAGAGACCGGCCGCCGATTGGTCGCCCGCCGTGAGCCTCCGGCGGACGCCGGAATCGACCGACACGGCGTAGAGGTGGGTCTTGCCTCGTAACCTCGTCCAGCGGTCGTCGAGGCCGCTGAGCTTCTCGACCTTGGGGCTCGGGTCCTTGGGTTCTTCGGTGACGGCATAGATGAGAAATGATCCCGTCGGAGACCAGGAGGCATCGAGGAGTCCCTGGACGTCATCGAGGAGGACCCGGGTCTGCTTCGTTTCCCTGTCCAGAATCCAGAGGTCCATCGTCCCCTTGTCTCCGGGGACGAGGGCGCTCAGGCTTTTTCCGTCGGGTGACCAGCGCAGGGTCTGCCGGCCTTGGGAATCGCGGAAGACCTGTTCGAGCTCCCCGCCTGGGACCTTCCGGATTTCGATCCAGGATTCGGATTGTCCCGTTTTCGGAAGGCGGCGGGTCATCGTGTATGCGACGGCTTTCCCGTCCGGAGCGACGGCCGGGGCTCCGACCCGGGGAGCGTTGGACAGGTCATCCCGGGAGATAAGCCGCTTGGGCGAAGCGCTCGAAATGAGGGGGCCGGCCTCCGCGCTCTCGAAGGAAGCCTTAATGGTCCAGTCTTCCTCGACTTTCTCCCCGCGCAGGGCGAAGACGAAAAGACGGTGCGTTCCCTCGGACAGGACGATCTCGGCCTCGGCGGGAGCGGCGTCGTTCTTCGTCAGGACCACCGTCCCATCGAAGTAGGCCTTGACGGGGGACGGCCCGGCGATGATCAACTTGGCCTTCCTCCACCTGCTGCTTTCCAGGTAAGAGAAGAGGAGCGCGGCCTCGGGCGCCCGCGATGCGGGGCTGATCGTCAGGACCCCGTCTTTGGTCTTGACAGGCGTCCAGGTCAGCCGGCCGCCGGGGAGCCAGGCGACCGTTGTCCCTTGCTCAGGCCAAAGAGAGATCGGATCGAGGGGGTCCAAGCCGAGGACGTCCTTGAGCTGGAACGCCGGAGGATTCGAGGTCGACGCGGGCAGGGGCAGGGCCCCCGGCCCGGCGACGAGCCAATCCTCGACGAAAGATATTTTCACATCGTCCGGCTTGACGGCGGGCTTGGCAGTCTGGGCGGCTCCAAGAAAGCTCCAAACGAAGAACCCCGTTAAAACTAGACAGATAGAAGCCTTTGCTAGCTTTTTCATGATCATCGCCTCCAGGATCGGTTAAAGAAAAAAGGCCGGCCCGTCGAATCGGCGGGCCGGCCTTTTTACAACATGAACTATGCGTCCGGATCGATCTTCCTCAGAACATGATCCGCGCGCCGAACCGGAACGTCCGCGGCGCATTGACCGAGAGCGGCTTGCCGAAGTTAGAATTCACCAGCTCCTGGACGGACGTTTCCCGGCTCTGGTTGAGGGCGTTGAACAGGTCGACCATGAGCGACAGTTTAAAGTTCCGATAGCTGAGGGATTTTTCCAGCCGGACATCGAGCGTGCTGACGTTGGGCATCCTGCGGGAACCCATCGGTTCGGCCAGGAGGTAGGAACCATACTGGCTGACCTGAAGGGAAATGGCCCGGGTCCAAGTCTGGCCGCTGTAGAAGCTGTAGAAGGCGCTCATGCTGAAGCCCAGGGGGAACAGGTAGGTGCCCTGGACCTTGAAGATATGGGGCGGGCTGATGACCGATTTTCCCTTGAGGTTGATTTGATTGTTGGGGTCGGAGAAGACGGTGGACATGCCCATGTTCATCGACTGCGTGGCGGTGTGGGCGTTGGAGTATGTGCCATCCTCCTTGCTGTAAACATAGGATGCGAATAATTGCCAGTTGTCCGAGAACCTCTTGGTCAGGCTGATCTCGAGGCCGGCATATTTGCGTTCCGGGGACACCGAGACGATGTTGGGCGTCGCGGCCCCGTAGTCCTTCCCCGCCCGGGGGTTCGTGATGTAATACTTGTCCTCGCCCGCGTTGGTTTGGTTGTAGATCGTCCAGGTTTTTCCGGTGTCAGGATCCGTGAAGGTCTCCGTCGCGTACACCGATGTGAGATCGATGGGCTCGATGAAATTCCTCCACTTCCGGTAGATGAAGGACAGGCTTACGGACAAGTCCTTGCCGAGGACCCTCTCGACGCCGGCCACGAGCTGGTCCATGGAGGGATGCTTGATGTCCGGGTCGATGGAGTAAAGGTCCGTCCCGGGGATGGTGTACAACTCCGAGATGCCCGCCCAATTCGGCAGGACGGAATAGTAGGTCGAGTCGGCCATCGGCGTCATGTTGGCGAAGTAATAGGTCTTGGAGCTTTCGTTATAGCGGCCGATGTGGGCCTTGAGGACGGTGTTGTGGTCCCTGAAGAGGTCCCAGACGAATCCCAGCCGGGGTTCGATGTTGGTCGGTTTGTAAACGGTCTTATTAAGGGCGGGGATGCTCCCGCGGTAGATGTTGAAGCGCAGGCCCGGGTTGATGACCAGGGTGTCGGAGATCCGCCAGTCGTCCTGGGCGTAGAACGAATACCGGGCGTTGACGGCCCATTGCTCGAACTTCGTCTTTAAGGCCAGGTAGGGGGCGCCGTTGAAGTCGTAGTAGACGACCTTGTCGGGGCCGTTGAAGTCATAGTTCCCGCCCCCGGAGCTCCGTTCGTACTCGAAGCCGAACTTGAAGTCGTGGGAGCCATGGATGAAATTTTCGACGCTGTGGGAAAGGGCGGCCGTGACCCCGAGCCTCCGGGAAAGCCAATGGGACCAGAAGTAGAGGTTCTCGGTCATCGCGCCCGTGGCCAGGTCATAGTGGCCTGCCTTGTTCCGGTCGCGGCTGCTGGGGATCGAGTCCCAGCTCATGGTGTAGCCCGCGACCTTGAGCTCGAAGATCGTGGCTTGAGAGAACGTGTGCAGGTAGCTCATGTTGCCGACCCAGACGGGGTACATGAGGTCCTGGTTGGCTTCATCCGTAACCAGGGGGCCCATTATGGCGTGTTTGCTCGTCCGGCTGTGATATTCACCGAAAAGCTGGAAACGGTCCTTTTCGGACGGCTGGAACGTGAGCTTGACGAAAGCCTTAGGATAGGTGATGGGGTTCTTCTTGCTCATGGACTTCATCTCGGTGTCCTGCTTCCAGTACTCCCCCCCCGCGAAGAACCAGAGCTTGTCCTTGATGATTGGGCCGCCGACATGGAGGCTGCCGTCCATGAGGGCCGAGATCGGGGCTTCGCCGAGCAGGGACCATTTCGGGTCGTCCTTGCCGATATTCTCGCTTTGCCAAGTCTTCCCGCGGTAGAGGAGCTGGGCGTCGCCGCTGAAGGCGTTTCCGCCCGACTTGGTGATGATATTGACCATGGCCCCGGTGAAATTCCCGTATTCGGCCGGCGCGCCCAGGCCGACGATCTGGGATTCCTCGATGACGTTGTAGTCGATCGGGGCCGTATAGATCCCGCCGCCGAACCAGGCGTCGACGAGTTCGACGCCGTCCACCTGGTAGGAATTCCCCGAGGAGTTGGCCGCGCCGTAGGCGCTCTGGTCGGCCACCCCGGGCGCCATGTTGATGATCGAATAGGTATTCTGGGCCGTGGGGATATTCTCCAGGATGTCCTTCGTGAGGAACGTCTTGGCCAGGGCGGAATCACGCACGTCTATGAGCGGGGCCGTGCCGATGACCACGACCTCCTGGGACAGCTTGGCCACTTCCAGGGTGATGTCCACCGTGACCGTGGTGCCGGCGTGGAGGGCGAGGCCGGTCTTTTTTATCGGCGCGAAACCCTGGAGGGTGACCTCGACGGCGTAAGTTCCTGTGGGCAAGGCCGGGATGCGAAAATGTCCCGAATCGTCCGTTACGACGGACCTCGTCCCCATGAGATTAGGTGACGTCACCGTGATGCCGGCGCCCGGCAGGAACGCGCCGTCCGCGTCCGCGACCTGTCCCTCGATGGCGCCCGTCTGACGCGACTGGCCGGCGAGGAACGAGGCCGCGAAAACGAAACACAACGCGGCTAAAAAAAGAGTTTTTCTGAACTTGAACATGAAACCTCCTTTAAATGTTTGAAAATTCATCGTATGTTTGCTATGCAATCTTCGTGCCATTATATAACTATATATATATCAATGAATTTTCAGGTTTTCGTATCTTCTGGCACCCTGTTTATCCACGTATTTGGATTGAGCTTATCCAATAAAGTGGATTTTGTTTTTCCCTTGCCTATGCCATGCTTCTGGCAAAAGCGGGCAATATGAAGAAGGCCGTGTCATCGATTTCATGGAGGAATCGTAGCCGCAAGCGTTAGGTTGCGTCTTTTCTTCTCTTCCGCAGGGGACGGATCTTCCCCGCCCATGAACCTTTTGGCGGTTTTTTTCGTTAATAGATTGAACTCGATGCGAACCTATGAAGGATCGTTAGGCAAGGATGCATAGAAAATGGATGGACAAGACAACCTGAAGCTCAGATCCAGGCTCAAAGCGCGGACGACCTCGGCTGCCTGTCTTTTTCTCTTGGCCCTGACCATCCACGGGCCCGCCCGGGCCGAGGACAAGCCACCCCTCCGGATCCCAAAGATGAGCCAGGCCCCGAAGATCGACGGCGTTCTGGACCCTTCACTTTGGGAACAACAGGCCCTCAAGATCGACAATTTTCTCCAGCTCTCGCCGAAGGAGAAAGGGACCCCTTCGGAAAAGACTGTCGCCTATATCGGTTATGACGATAAGAACCTTTACTATGCTTTCCGCTGCTTCGACTCCCAGCCAAAGAAAATCAGGTGCTCCATCACGAACAGGGACAACATCATGGAGGACGACTGGATCGTCATCTTCCTGGACACCTTCAACGAGAAGCGGCGGGCCTTTTCCTTCATCCTGAACCCCGCCGGTATCCAGATGGACGCGATCAGGACGGAAGAGGGCGGCAACGATAACATGGACGCGAGCTGGGACACGGTCTTCTATTCCGACGGGACGATCGATGACCAGGGCTATACGATCGAGGCGGCGATTCCCTTCAAAAGCTTCCGTTTTCCCGACCAGGAGACCAAGGTCTGGACCATGGTCCTGGGCCGGAACCTCCCGCGCACCGGTGAAGTTATTCTCTGGCCGGCGTTCTCGCGAGAGATCCCGGGGCTGCTGACCCAGGGCGGACAGTTCTCCATCCAGGGCCGTGTGGACAAGGGCAAGAACCTGGAGATCATGCCCATCCTGACCGCCCTCAAGAGGGAAGGCCAAGAGGTGGACCTGGAGCCCGGTGTCAACCTCAAGTACGGCATCAATTCGGACATGACCCTTGACCTTACGGCCAACCCCGACTTCAGCCACATCGAGGCCGACGCTCCGCAGATCGACGTCAACCTCAGGTACGCCCTTCGGTATTCCGAGAAGAGGCCGTTCTTCATGGAAGGGATGGAGATTTTCAAATATCCGGAGATCGAGATGGTCTATACCCGGCGCATCATCGATCCGGCTTTCGGGATGAAGCTTTCCGGGAAAACCGGCCGGTTCGCCTACAGCGTCCTCTCGTCCTATGACCTCCATCCGTCCGAGAGCCTGTGGGACGTCCACAACGGCGGCGGCAGCAAGGACGAGAACGCCCTGTTCAACATCGTCCGGCTGAAGACCGATGTCTTCAAGGAGTCCTACGTCGGGTTCACGCTCGCCGATAAGGAGATCGACGGCTCCTGGAACCGCGTCGCCGGATTCGACGGCCAGCTCAGGTTCAATAATAAGTTCTTCTTCTCCTTCCAGGCGATGGCTTCGAAAAGCCGGGACGATGAGCGGGAAACGAGCTATGCCCCGGCCGTCTACGTCGACGCCAGCTATTTTACGAAGAATTGGGGAGCGGGGGCTTATATAGAGGCCCTGCACCCGGACTTCGAAGCCTCTTCGGGCTTCGTCAACCGTGTCGATTACCGGAGCGCGGGCGTCTACACCAACCTGACCCTCTACCCGGACAGGAAGTTCTTGAACCAGGTCCGGCTGAACCTTTCGATCGGGCAACGCGACGGATATTTCTCCAACGTCGTCCAGGACCGATACGTCCGGACGTGGCTCCAACTCCGGTTCACCGAATTCAACATGCTGATGGCTACCGTCTACTCTGGAATGGAACGGTTCGCGGACAAGGATTTTAAAAAAAACTACCTGAACATCGAATCTCAATTCAGCTTCATCTCCTGGCTGCCCTTCAACCTCTTCTTCATCACCGGGAAAAGCATCAACTACGATCCCGAGGACGCCTTCTTGGGCTACAGCAACCAATACGGACTCACCATGACCTTCAAGCCGAGCAAGCGTCTCCAGATCGGCACCGACTTCAGCAAAGAAACGTTCTGGAGAAAGTGGGGGGGCGAGCGGCTCTGGGACTACAACGTCGTCCGCGTCAGGACGACCTACCAGCTCTCAAAACAGCTTTCGCTCCGGGCCATCGTTGACTACAATCATTTCTACAAGCAGATCTTCGGCAGCTTCCTCATCAGCTACGTCCTGAGGCCTGGCTCCCTGTTCTACCTCGGCTTCGACAGCAACTATGATCGGACGGCCTTCCGCCATTACGACCGCAAGAACTACAGCATCTTCGTCAAGTTCTCTTACTGGCTCCGGATGTAGCGCCGAAACTTCTCCTAGTTCTTTTCGTCGGGGCGGAGTTCGGCGAAATGCTTCCCGAGCTTGGCGCCGATGATCCCCCGGACCGTTCCTGTCCCATGCCGGCTTAAACGACGGCTTTCTCTCGGAGTTCCCGGATCCTGTCTTTCGTGTATCCCAGCTCCGTCAGATATTCTTCCGTGTGCGCGCCGAGCCTGGGAGGAGGGCTGACGACATCGCCGGGACTCTTTTCGAATTTCGCCGTCAGGTTGAAGAGCTTCAGCTCGCCGAGATCGTCATCCCGGACGGCCCGAATGGTCTCCCGGTGTTGGATCTGGGCCTGTTTGAGGGCCGCTTCAAGGCTGAGGATCGCGCCTGAAGGCACGCCGCGCTCATTGAGCGTATCCACCCAGTGGTCCGTGGTGTTCTCCGTGAGCTTCGCTTCCAGCAACGGCGTCAGGGCCTTCCGGTTCCTCTTGCGGGCGTCGCGTTTTTCAAAGCGGGGATCTTTTTTCAGCTCCGGCACGCCGAGCACGTCAGCCACGGTTTCCCAGTGCTCCTGTTTGTTGGCGGCGATGTTGAGATAGCCGTCCTTTGTGGCGAATGTCCCGGAAGGGGCGGCGGTGAAGTTATCATTTCCCATCAAAACCGGCTGTTGGCCGCCGATGAGGAGATTCGCGGCGACCCACCCCATAAGCGGCATGATCGAGTCGAGGAGCGCGACGTCGATAAACTGCCCTTCACCCGTCCGCTCACGAAAGTACAATGCGGCCATGATCGCGAAAGCGGCGTTGAGTCCGCCGACCGTATCGCAGACCGGGAAGCCGCAGCGTAACGGATTCAATCTCTCGTCGCCGTTGATGGCCATGACCCCGCTCAGTCCCTGGATGATCTGGTCATAGGCGGGCTTCATGGCGTCGGGGCCGGTCGCTCCGAAACCAGAGATCGCGCAGTAGATGATCCGGGGATTCGCCGCGCTTAGCACCGGATAGCCGACACCGAGACGCTTCATGACGTCCGGGCGGAAGTTCTCAACGACCACGTCCGCCGTCCTGGCCAGCTTAAGAAGGATCTCTTTCCCTTCCGGATCCTTCAGGTTCAGCGTTAGGGATTTTTTATTGGCGTTCTGGGCCAGGAAGCTTGTCCCCATTAGCCGATCGTTCAACGGCAGGACGTTGCCGAGCTTCCGCGCCAGGTCACCGTCCGCGGGGTTCTCGATCTTGATGACCTCGGCGCCGAGCAGCGAGAGATGGAGAGTTGCAAACGGCCCGGAGAGGACATTGGTCAGGTCAAGGACTCGGATTCCATCAAGGAGTTTCGGTTTCATCGGATCACCAGTCTTTGAGCGGGATGGGACCGGGTTCATGGATCGGGCCGGTCCTATGGATCGTCCCCGGCAGCTCGCGGCCGAAGAACTTGCTCATATCGCAGGCCAGATCGATCAACTTCTCCAGGCTGATGTCCTGGCGCAGACCCATCCGCTGCCACATGTGGACGAGGTCTTCGGTGCAGACGTTGCCGCCGGCGATCTTGGTGAAAGGACAGCCCCCCAATCCGGCCACGGATGATTCGAAGCTCCTCACGCCGGTCTTCATAGCGGCGTAACAGTTGGCCAGGGCAAGCCCGTACGTGTTATGGAAATGGCATGAGAGTTCCACGTCCGGATCCATCGTACGGATCGTCCCGTACATACGCTCGACCTGGTCGGGCGTCGCCCGGCCGGCCGTATCGGCCAGGCTGATATTTTTCAATCCTTCTTCCAGATAACGACGGACGATCTTCATCACCTCTTCTTGCGGGACATGGCCTTCGTAGCCGCAGCCGAACGCCGATTGCACGGAGACCTGGATTTTCTTTTTCGCCTCAAGGGCCGCCCTGGCCATCCCAAGGATGCGGTCGGTCGCTTCGCTCACGGACATGCCGGTGTTCTTGCGGCTATGGGTCTCGCTTGCCGAAACACCCATACAAAACATCTCGACTCCGCAAGCCAGGCCGCGCTCAAGTCCTTTTTCATTCAACACGAGGCCCGAGACGACGACAGGCCGGGTCTTTTGAATACTTTTGAAATGCCTGAACAAGTCGTCGGTGTCCGCCATCTGTGGTATTTTCTCCGGATGGACGAACGAGCCGAGCTGTAGGATATCGATCCCGGAATCGATCAACAGCTCCGCCCAGGCGATTTTTTGCGCTGTCGAAACGACCTGCTTTTCCATCTGCAGGCCGTCTCTCAGCCCTACCTCGTGCATGATCATTCCGTTTGCCATGGCCGGTCTCCCGAGTCATATTACTTCAACAGGCATCCGTAGGCAAGCCCGGCAGATCCTAAAATTGCCGATAGGACATGAGTCGGAATTCCGGATATCCCCAGAAGTCGGCGTCAGCGCTTGAGAAGAAAGAATCCTATCGGAAAATTTGCGCGATAGTCAGGGACGAACGTGATAGACGGCAAACACCCGATGGTCTAGAATGTTCGGGTGAGCCTGAATTTTCTCTTCGCGACACCCGAGTTCCTGGGCCTCCAAACCGCCGTCGAAAAGGGCGAGAAAGGCATCCGGATCCAGGGAGTCACCGACGCGGCAAGGCCCTACGTCCTGGCTTGCCTGGCCAGCAAGGTCCCAGGGAGACTCGTCTGCATCCGTCCGCCTTCGCGGCCCCTGGCCCCGCTCGAGGAGGATTGCCGGTTCTTCCTCTCGGCTTCGGTCGACCATTCCCACCGGATCTCTTCCCGCGCTCTCCGACGACCCCTACCTCGAAATTCCCCCATCCCTCGACGCCGTTTCCTCGAGGATGAAGTTCCTCTGGAGCGCGCTCAACTGGTCCTCGTCCCTCACCGTGACCAATCCTTTCGGCCTTTTGAAACCCGTGCCCGCTCCGGCCGACCTCGAGCGTTCGTTCCTGAGCATCGAGGTGGGCCGGGCCATGGACCGCGACGACATCCTCCGGACGTTGTCTGAGTATGGCTACTCCCGGGAGGATCTGATTGCCTCCCCGGGCGAATGCGCCTGGCGGGGAGGCATTATCGACGTTTTCCCGCCATGGCAGTCGTACCCGTTCCGGATCGAGCTCGGCGGTGACGCGGTGGTCTCCCTCCGGGAGTTCGACACGGGTACGCAACGGTCGCTCCGGAAAGTGGACCGGGCGCTCCTCCCGTCCCTCCGGGAATTCGCCGGCTCGCCCGAGTTCCTCGCCTCCTGGGTCCCGCTGGCCCGAAAGGCCGGATCCGAAGCCCGGAAGGACCTGGAAGACAAGGTCCGGTTCCTCGAACAGGGAGACCATTTCCCGTCGTTCGTTTACCTGGCCCTTCTTGCCAAGGACCGGTTTGTCCCTTTTACGCGCTACCTTCACGATGCTGTTTTCGTTCTCGATGACCGCGACGAGATCGATCGGGAAATGGAAGAGGCCCGGGATGGCCTCGAGGAGCATTACGAGGAGCTCCGCAAGAGTCGGTCGTTCGCGCTCCCTCCCGAGGCGATCTATCCGCCGGCGCTCTGGCGGGCCGTCGAAAAGGAAGCCCTGGTCCTCCAGGAGCTCGGCGCCTCCGATGGGCAGAAGAACTTTTCGTTCGGTTTCCAGCCCGTGCCGAAATTCAATAACAGAGTCCCCTTTTTTCTCGAATACTTGAAGAAGCTCCAGCGGGAAAGGGACATGTGCTTCATCTATCTCGCGAACCAGGGCACGCGGCAGCGCCTGGCCGCGCTTCTCGCCGAAAACGGCATAACGGCCGTGGAATCCGCCGACCCCCTCTCCGCCCCCAGGAGCGGCGAGATCACCCTCCTCCTCGGGGATCTGGACCAGGGGTTCAGCTACCCCAGGCAAAAGGTCCTCTTCTTCTCCGAAAAGGACATTTTCACGGAAGAGAAGGTTCTCGTCAGCCGGGCCTCGCGGAAGCCCTTCTTCTCGCAGTTCCAGGACCTTAAGGGCGGCGACTACGTCGTTCACGCGGACTACGGGATAGGCTTCTTCCACGGCCTCCGGAGGATCGAGGTCGATGGCCGGAGCCGGGAGTTCATCGAGATCCTCTACCGCGATAACGATCGGCTCCTCGTTCCCGTCGAGGACCTGAACCTCGTCCAGAAGTTCTCCAAGGTCGGGCCGGATCTTCCGCCCCTTGACAAGCTGGGGACGATGACCTGGCAGAAGACGAAGTCGCGGACGAAGAAAGTCGTGGAAGCCATCGCGAAGGAACTCGTCGAACTCTACGCCCGGAGGAGGTCGATCAAGGGCCACCCCTTCAGCCCGGCGGGCGAGTGGGAGTCCGAGTTCGAGAAGATCTTTGAGTTCGAGGAGACGGAGGACCAGCTCAAGTCCATCCGGGAGATCATGAACGACATGGAGTCGGAGACCCCCATGGACCGGCTGCTGTGCGGCGACGTTGGTTACGGCAAAACCGAGGTCGCTATGCGGGCGGCCTTCAAGGCCGTCATGGACGGCAAGCAGGTAGCCGTCCTCTGCCCGACCACGGTCCTGGCCAGCCAGCACTTGAAAACGTTCAAGAACCGGATGGTGCTTTTCCCCACGCGCGTCGAGGCGCTGACCCGGCTCCAATCGAAGAGTGAACAGAAGGCCATCCTCGCCGACCTCAAGAACGGGCAGGTGGACGTCCTCATCGGCACCCACCGCATTCTGTCAAAGGACGTGGCCTTCCGCGACCTCGGCCTTCTCGTCGTGGACGAGGAACAGCGGTTCGGCGTGGGCCACAAGGAGAAGATCAAGGGCCTCAAGGCCAATATCGACGTCCTCACTCTCACGGCAACCCCCATCCCAAGGACCCTGAACATGTCCCTGACGGGCCTCCGGGACATCAGTCTCATCGAGACGCCTCCCAGGGATCGTCTGTCCGTTCACACGGTCGTTACCCCGTTCAGCGCCAAGCTCGTGGCATCGGCCATCCGCCAGGAACTCAACCGCGGCGGTCAGGCCTACTACGTCCATAACCGGATCGAGGACATCGACAAGATCGCCCACCTAGTGGAAACGCTCGTTCCCCAGGCCAGGGTCGTTACCATCCACGGGCAGATGTCGAGCCTGCTCCTTGAAAAGAGGATGATGGACTTCGTCGGCCGGAAATCCAACGTCCTCGTCTCGACGACCATAATCGAGAACGGCATCGACATCCCGCTCGTCAACACCCTGATCGTCGACCGGGCCGACCTTTTCGGCTTGGCCCAACTCTACCAGCTGAGGGGCCGGGTCGGGCGCTCCTCCCGCCAGGCGTTCGCTTATTTCCTCGTCCCGCCGCTCATGGAGCTCACCCCGCCTGCCAAGGAGCGGCTCAAAGCCCTCAAGGAGTTTTCGGAGCTGGGTTCCGGATTCCGGCTGGCCGCCAAGGACCTTGAGATCCGAGGCGCCGGCAACCTGCTCGGGCATCGGCAGAGCGGCACCATGGAGGCCGTCGGTTACGAGTACTTCATGCACCTTCTCGATCAGGCCATCCGGGAGCTCAAGGGAGAGGCGGTCGAAGAGGTCAAGACCGAGCTCAACCTCAAGGTGGACATCCGGGTCCCCGAGGATTACCTTCCCCAGGTCAACCTGAGGCTCAACCTTTACAAGAGGCTTTCCTCCCTGGACGACCTGGATGCGCTCGTAAAGATCCGGGCCGAGGTTCTGGACCGCTTCGGGGACGTCCCCGAGAGCGTGGAGAACCTCCTCAGGTACGGGGCGATCAAGTTCCTGTCCCAAAAACTCCGGATCGAATCGCTCGACCGGGCCGGGCAGAGGCTCGTCTTCAAGTTTTTCCCTACGACGGGGGTCGACCTCACCCGTCTTCCGTCGCTTCTCAAAAGGTATTCCGGATCGCTTTCCCCGGCGGGCGTCATGTCCCTGAACCTTCCGGCGCGGACCGACAGGGAGTTCCTGGATGAAACCGTCCTCGTCTTGAAGGAGTTAAACGGATATACTATAATGGATTGAAATTAAAAAAGATGAGAGTCGTTTCTCCGCTCCTCGACCGACCCGCCGCGCTCCTGGCCGCATGCGTCGTTTTCCTGGTCGCGGGCTGCGGGAACGGGTCCGATCTCCGGAAGGCCTCTTTGCCGGAAGGCGCCGGGGACCCGACCCGGATCGTCCTCAGCATCGAGGGATCGGCGTTCACGGCCGCTGATTTCGATCGATACGTTCGGGCCAACGCCGGCAAGGGAATGCTTTCCGACCTCTCCCTGAGCCGCCTCTTCGATAAGTTCGTCGAAGAGAAGCTCCTCCTGGAAGCGGCCCGCAGGCAGGGCGTTTCGCTGACTCCGGAAGAGAAAAAGGATTACATGGTCAAGCTGACCACCCAGTCCATGCCGGAGGAAGCGGCCGTCCCCACCCAAAGAGATCAGGACGAATCCCTCTTCGACAGGCCCCTCATCGAAAAGTATATCTACCCGCTCCTCAAGGACATCAGGGTCCAGGACGAAGAGGTCCGGACCACCTACGAGGAGCATAAAAGGGATTTCCTCCTCTCCGAAAGGGTCAAGGTGAGTCAGATCCTCCTCGAGACCGAAGAAAAGGCCGTCGAGGTCCTGAGAAACCTGGAGAATGCCGTCGAAGAAGAATTCCGGAAGGTTGCCCAGGAGGAATCGGCCGGCCCCGAGGCCTTCAAGG
>CAZSMW010000003.1:0-5891 GCA_964607985.1 uncultured Eubacteriales bacterium | reverse complement strand
TCGATGACCTGGGCGAGCGCTTCGTCACGGGCGATGCCGGGCTTAAGGTCGGCGTACCTGCCGGTGTTGATCTCGACGAGGTCGACATCGAGCTCGGCGGCCGTCCGGATCTGTCCGATGTCTGGGTCGATGAAGATGCTGACCCTGATCCCGGCTTTCTGGAGCCTCTTTACGAAGGGACCCAGGTGGACGCGGCCGGCGACGACGTTCAAGCCGCCCTCGGTCGTCAGCTCTTCAGGCCGCTCCGGGACAAGGGATACGACATCCGGACGGACCTTGAGGGCGATCTTTTGCATCTCCGTTGTGGCGGCCATCTCCATGTTGAGTTTCGTTTTGATGGATTCCCGGAGGAGGAGGAGGTCCCGCTCCTTGATGTGCCGGCGGTCACTCCGCAGGTGGCAGACGATACCTTCGGCCCCCGCTTGTTCGGCGAGCATGGCCGCCAGGACGGGCTCCGGTTCCGTATGCTTTCTGGCCTCCCTCAGCGTCGCGAAGTGGTCGATGTTGACGGCGAGTCTCATTGTGGCCTCCTTCTCATTCCCCCAGGTGTTTTCTGATCGCCTCTGCCAGACGCCCGGCGTGCCTCTCGATCTCCCGTCTGTCCTGCCCTTCGATCATGATCCTCGCCATGGGTTCGGTCCCCGAGTAGCGGAGATCGAGGCGGCCGCCCTCTCCGAGCGCGGCCCGAATGCCCTCCGCCATCCGGCCGATCTCCGGGAACTCTCCGAAGTCGGCCTTCCTGGCAACTCTGACGTTGACCAGAACCTGCGGGAACTCCATACAGCCGGCGGCCAGTTCGGAAAGGGGCCGGCCGAGTTCCAGCAGGGCCTCGGCCATCCTGAGGGAGGTGAGGATGCCGTCGCCCGTCGGGCAGTCATCCAGGAAGATCGTATGCCCCGACTGCTCTCCGCCGAGGTTGGCGCCATTCCGGGACATCGCTTCTAGGACGTATTTGTCACCGACCCTGGTCCGGACGAGCTCGAGGCCTTCTTTTCTGAGGGCCATCTCCAACCCCATGTTGCTCATTGAGGTCGCCACGACTTTTCCTGAGCGCAGGCGCCGTTTTTCCTTCATGAACAGGGCCTGGATATACAGCGTGTGGTCCCCGTTGAGGACCCGGCCTTTTTCATCGACCCAAACCGCCCGGTCCGCGTCCCCGTCATAGGCGACGCCCAGGACGGCCCGTTCCTCCAGGACCTTCCCGGCCAGGCTCGCGGGGTGGAGAGAACCGCAGTTCCGGTTGATATTTTTGCCGTCGGGGGCGTCGTGGATGGAAATAACCTCGAAGCCCAGTTCCCGGAATACCCGGGGCGCGACGATGGAGCTCGCGCCGTTCGAGCAGTCCAGGACGATGCGGACCTTTCCCGGCACGAACCTGTCCGGGAACAGGCCCATCAGGAAATCCGTGTATTCCTCGAGATATCCGGGCTCGGGACGGATGATCGTCTTTTTCGGGCCGGCATCCGTCCGGTCCGCGTGGATGACTTTTTCGAGGCGGACCTCCCAGGCGTCCATGATCTTGGTCCCGTCCGATGAGAAGATCTTAATGCCGTTATCGTGGTAAGGGTTGTGCGAAGCGGACAGGACGAGCCCGGCCGAAAACGCATGCTTCTTGGTCAGGAAGGAAACCGCTGAAGTGGGGATGATCCCGGCCGAAACCGCCTCCCCCCGGCCGTCTCTGAACCCCCGGACGAGTGCTTCCTCCATCCAGATCCCTGATTCCCGGGTGTCGCGGCCGACGATGGCTGTAGGCACGAGCCCTTCCTCGACGAGCAGGGCGGCGAGGGACCTGCCCAGAACGCGGATCGTCGGCGGGTCCAGGGGGAACTCACCGGCGACGGCCCTGATCCCATCTGTTCCGAAAAGCTTTTTCATGGTGTTTACGGCCGAAGGAATTATAAAGGAAAGCCGTGGGAATGGAAAGGGCGGCCGGGGCCCTTAGCTTTTCCCGGAGTTCTTGCCGTTCGAGGCCTTGGCGTTCTCCTCCAGGATGATCTCGATCCGGACCTTGGTCAGGGTCGTCGCCAGCCTGAAATCGGCCCTGGGCAGGATGATATCGGCCTCTACGGTCGTGGATTGGGTGAGATTGGAGACGTCCACCGGACTCGTCGAAACCTTGTCCTTGGTCCGGATCTTGCTCTCCGGCCCCTTGACCGGAACGCGGGGCGGGGTGACCTCGATCCGTGCGATCCGCAGGCCTTCTTTGACCTTGCCCACGATCATGGGAGCGATCTCGAGGTCCATCAGTTTCGTCTTTTCGAGCTTCAGGCGGACCATGTTCGGGGAGATACCGACGATCTCAGCCCCCGGCGGAACCGTGATCATGGATCTGTTTAAGGGATAGATGTCCTGATAGACGGACGCCCGTTCCAGGTCGAGCCGGGCGGAGACGCCGGAGGAAGAAAGCTCGTTGAGCAGGCGGTTCCGGGCGCGGACCGTGACCTCGATCGCGGCCGCGGGCTTTTCGACAAGCTCCATGTCCGGGGGCACGTTCCTCGTCTCGAGCGGCACCGTCATGGTCTTATCGGAATAGGTCTTTTCCTCCGGGATCAGGATGAGCCAGATCAGCAGGGCCAGGAGGAAGGAGAGGAACTTCGGTCCCCTGTTCCGCGTGAAGAGGTCCCTGAAAAACCTCATCACCTGTTCCTCAGATAATCAACGAGTTGTTTCTTGAGCAGGTCCTTGTCCTCGACCTTTTGCAGGATCCCCCTGCACGCGAGCGAGACGCTGCCCGACTCCTCGGAGACGACGATGACGGCCGCGTCCGTTTCCTGAGAGAGCCCCAGGGCGGCCAGGTGCCGGGTCCTGGTCACGAAATCCTGGCTCAGGCTGTGGGAGGCGGGGAGAGGCAGAAGGCAGCCCGCCGAGACGATCTTGTTCCCTTGGATGATGACGGCCCCATCGTGGAGGGGCGAGTGCGGATAGAAGACGCTGACCAGGAGATTTTTGGACAGGAGGGCGTCGATCTTCGTTCCCCGGTCGGCGTAGGGGGAGAGGGAGATCTCCTTTTCGATGGCGATCAGGGCCCCGATCCTCTTTTGCGAAAGATAATCCAGGGCCAGGAAGAGGTCCTCGAGCTTCTCCTGGAACGAGCGGAGGGCCAGGGGCTTGCGAAAGGACCGCGATCCGATGCCCGTCAGGAACCGCCGGATCTCGCCCTGGAAGAGGACGATGACGGCGATGATCAAGTAGTTGATGAAGGACTTGATGATCCTGTTGGAGACGACGAGGTGTCCCCACTGCGTCAGCAGGAAGAGGACGCCGACGAGGCCGAGGCCGATGGCCATCGGGTAGGCCTTGGTTTCCTTGATGATCAGGAAGATGGAATAGAGGATGAAGGCGATGAGGAAGATATCGAGAATATCCCCCAGCGTGGCGTGGCGCAGCGTGGTCACGACGTTAGCCGGCATGCTCTTTCCTTTTCTCCCCATCGGCCGCGCTCCCGGGCTTTCCGAACAGGATGGCGTCCGCCATGTCGGCGGCCCGCCTCATGGCCCGGACGTCGTGGACCCTAAGGATGTGGGCCCCCCGGGCGATGGACAGGACCCCGGCGGCGATGGAGCCTTCAAGCCTTTCCGTGACCGGCAAGCCCAGAGCTTTCCCGATGAATGATTTCCGGGAAGCTCCCGCTAAAACCGGGCAGCCCAGTTCCTCGAGGAAGCCAAGGTTGTCGATAAGAGCCAGATTATCCTCGGGGTTCTTGCCGAAACCGATCCCGGGGTCGACGATGATCCTCCCCCGGCCGATCCCGGCGGAACGCGCTTCTTCGATCCTGTCCTTCAGGAACCAGCGAATCTCGTCTAAGAGGTCGGTATACCGGGGATCGGACTGCATGGTTTCCGGAGTTCCCTTCATGTGCATCAGGACGACGGCCGCTCCGCGTCCGGAGACCACTCCGGCCATCCGGGGATCGAAGCGGAACGCGCTGACATCGTTGATGATGTCAGCCCCGGCTTCGAGGGCCGCCTCGGCGACAGCTGCCTTCATCGTGTCCACGGAGATGAGGACTGGGGCGCTTTTTCGCAAGCCGCGGACGACGGGCAGGATGCGCTCCATCTCTTCGTCTTCGGAGACGGGCCTGGCGCCCGGCCGCGTGCTTTCTCCGCCGATATCAATGACATCGGCGCCCTCTTCAATCATCTCCAGACCCCGTTCGACGGCTTTCTCCTTATCGGGAAATGCTCCCCCGTCTGAAAACGAATCCGGGGTCACGTTGAGGATGCCCATGATCCAGGTCCTGAGGCCGACGGTGAGGCTGCGGCCTTTGACTTCCAGGACGTAGGTTCTCCTCACTTTGGTTCTAACGATGGATCGGGCGTTTTGGCGACACCGGTTTCGCCGGCGGCTTTCATCTTGCCGTCGACGATCTGGTTGATCTCTTCGGAGCTCAGGACTTCCTTCTCGAGCAGGGCTTCGGCGATCTTGACCAGCTTGTCCTTGTGCTTCTCGATGAGGTCCTGGGTCCGGTTGTAGCTGCGCATGATGATCTTCTTGACCTCATCGTCGATGCGCTCGGAGGTCCGTTCGCTGAAGTTCTTGTTCACGGCCAGGTCGCGACCGAGGAAGATCACGTCGTCGCGCTCGCCGAAGGTCAGCGGGCCGAGGTCGGACATGCCCCATGCGCAGACCATCTTACGGGCGATCTCGGTACTCTTCTCGAAATCGTTGGCCGCTCCCGTGGTCGTCTTCCCGAGGAAGATCATCTCGGCCACGCGTCCGGCCATAAGCACGGACAGCTGGGCCTCCAGATAGTCCTTTGTGAGAGTGTACCGGTCGTCGAGAGGCAGCTGCTGGGTGAGGCCGAGGGCCATCCCCCTGGGGATGATGGTGACCTTGTGAATGGGATCGGCCTCGGGGATGAGGGCTGCCATCAGGGCGTGGCCCGCCTCGTGGAAGGCGGTGTTCTTTTTTTCCTCGTCGCTGATGATCATGCTCTTCCTCTCGACGCCCATCAGGATCTTGTCCTTGGCGTACTCGAGGTTCTTCATGGTCACCTTGTCCTGGCCGTAGCGGGCCCCGACCAGGGCCGCTTCGTTGACCAGGTTGGCCAGGTCGGCCCCTGAAAACCCCGGCGTCGAGCGGGCGATGACCTTGAGGTCGACCTCCGTGGACAGGGGAACGCGCTTGATGTGGACGTTGAGGATCTCCTCCCGTCCCTTGACGTCGGGCATGGGAACGACGATCCGGCGGTCGAAGCGGCCGGGCCGCAGGAGGGCGCTGTCCAGGATGTCGGGGCGGTTTGTGGCCGCGATGAGGATGACGCCCTCATTCGAGTCGAAGCCGTCCATCTCGACCAGGAGCTGGTTGAGGGTCTGCTCACGTTCATCGTGGCCGCCCCCGAGGCCGGCGCCGCGCTGGCGGCCGACCGCGTCGATCTCATCGATGAAGATCAGGCAGGGGGCGTGCTTCTTGCCTTGGTCGAAAAGATCGCGGACGCGGGAGGCGCCCACGCCGACGAACATCTCGACGAAATCTGAGCCGCTGATCGAGAAGAAGGGAACATCGGCTTCTCCGGCCACGGCCCGGGCGAGGAGGGTCTTGCCAGTCCCGGGCGCGCCCACGAGGAGGACGCCCTTGGGGATGCGACCGCCCAGCTTCTGAAATTTCTGTGGATCCTTCAGGAACTCAATGATTTCGTGGAGCTCCTCTTCGGCCTCGTCGACACCGGCGACGTCCTTGAACGTCGCCTTCTTGGCCAGTCCGGAGAACAGCTTGGCCCGGCTCTTTCCGAAGGACATGGCCTTGTTGCCTCCAGCCTGCATCTGCCTCATGAAAAAGACCCAGAAGAGGATGAGCAGAATGATCGGGAACCAGCTGAAGAGAAGGGAGACCCAGCTGTTCTTGGCCGTGTTCTTAACGATGATGTTGACCTTGTTCTGGCGGAGGACCTT
>CAZSMW010000002.1:0-2412 GCA_964607985.1 uncultured Eubacteriales bacterium | reverse complement strand
TCTCGAACTCAAGGCCGACTTCAAGGACATCGTCACCGGAAAGGTCCCAAAATTTGAGAAGTGGCTGACGTATATCCGTTAAGAGCCGGACCGGTGAAGGTCAATAAATTCGTCTTGAAGCCCATCGGCATCGTCCATTCTCCTTTCAGGGAACCGACGGATCTTCCGCGGGATATGAACCGGCTGCCGGGGGCGTTCGCGAAGGTCCGCGGCGAGTTGGAGATATTCCCCGAATACGCCGAAGGCCTCAAGGATGTGGGCACGTTCTCCCACCTCATCGTCACCTTCGCCTTCCACAAGTCGACGGAGGCTAAACTCCTGTCGAAGCCGCCCGGAGAGACACGGCTTAGGGGCGTCTTTTCAACGCGATCGCCACACCGTCCGAACGCTCTGGGCTTGACGATCGTCAAACTCGCGTCCAGGAAGGGGAACATCCTGGGGGTTTCGGGAATCGACATGGTCGAGGGGACTCCCATCTTCGACATCAAGCCCTATACGGCACGAGACCGGAAAAGCGGGATCCGGACCGGCTGGATCGGCTGAAGAAGGGTTCCCGCTCCGCCGCGACCCAAACGCTAGCTCCACGCCTCACCCCCCCCGGACGTCGGAGCATTAGCATTCCGTTTCGGGTGATAAAGGGCAAGGACGCAGGGGAGATGCCCGGAGGTGGTCGATGGACGGCGGACATGGTTTTTGATATATTTCCGGCGGCACGTTATGAGGGAGAGGGAAATCGCCATGAAGGACCTGAAACCGGGGTTGCTCTTGTCAAGCCTTGTTCTCTTACTGGCCGGCGGCACCCTTTTCGCGGGAGGCCAGGACCTCTTGGGCAAGCTTGGCGCCAAGCAAGACTTCAGGGCCCGGAGGATATCCTCTTATGACCGCACGGGCGGCAACGCCGATTCCATCCGGATCGAGCCCGGAACGACGGTCGTCCTGGCCGAGATCAAGGGCCCCGCGGCTATTCATCATTTCTGGACGACGATCGCGGCCGAGGCTTTCTACGGCCGGAAGCTCATCCTGAGGGCCACCTGGGACGGAGAAGAGGCCCCTTCCGTCGAAACCCCTATCGGCGATTTTTTCGGCGTGGGCCTCGGCCTCAACCGCAACATGAGCTCCCTGCCCATCGCCTGCTCCTCCGAGGGCCGGGCAAGAAACGCCTACTGGTATATGCCGTTCCGGTGGTCGTGCCGGGTAACCGTTACCAACGAAGGCGCCCAGCCCGTCGACGCCTTCTATTTCTATATCGATTACCGCGAGCTTCCCGACCTCGATCCCGAAGCGCCCTATTTCCACGCCCAATACCGGCAGGAAACCCCCTGCGAGCCGGGAAAGAATTACGTCACTCTCGATGCCGCGGGCCGGGGCCACTATGTGGGCTGCAGTCTGAGCGTCCTCCAACGGGCCATGGGCTGGTGGGGCGAAGGCGACGATATGATCTTCGTGGACGGCGAGGAGACGCCATCCCTCCACGGCACCGGCTCCGAGGACTATTTCTCGGACGCCTGGGGCATGAGGGAGGATGAGAACCTCTTCTACGGCTGTCCCCTTCAAGAGAGTGACTTCCAGGTCGGCTCCAAGGCCACGGTCTACCGGTTCCACATCCCCGATCCCATCCCCTTCCAGAAGTCGATCAGGGTGACCATCGAGCACGGACACGCGAACGACAGGTCGGATTTCTATTCCTCGGTGGCTTTTTGGTATCAGACCGAGCCGCATAACCCGTTCCCGTCCTTCCCCCCCGTGGAGAAGAGGCTTCCCTTCGCCCTGGAGTCCATGGAGAATTTCGTCCTGCCCCGTTGGCAGGACGCGAGGCTCGAGGACCGGTCCACTTTCGAGGACAAGGCGGCAGGGTTGATGTTTTCGGCCCCGCGGCTCGCCCACACCCTAACCTCCTATTACAACCAGGACGGGACGAGGTTCCCGGTCCTCACCTCGGAGGGGGCCGTTATGGCGACGAGCGCGGAGCTCGGCCTCACCGTCGGGGCCGGCGAGCTTTACAACGTCGACCTCTATCTTCTCCGAGGACCCGCCATGGGGAACCTGAAGATCCTCCAGCCCGTCGCGCGGCCGAACCAGGAGCAGATCCTTAAGGAGGTCGGCACATTCGACGGCTATTCAGAGCAACGGCATATGGGAGTTGTGACGCTGAAGGACATCCTCCTCCTGGAAGGCCTAAACCGCCTTGTCCTGGAGGTCGTGGGACGGGATCCGAAATCCGCGGGGATGGAATTCTCTTTCATGGGCATGGCCATGACAGCCACCTCCCTGCATTTCGTCACGGACTGGAACCTCATAGGTCCCTTTGACGCGCCCGACATGGACGCCCTCCTGACGGCCTACCCGCCCGAAAAAGAGACCGACTTGGCGAAGAAATATATCGGGAAGAATGATATCCAGGCGGCCTGGAAA
>CAZSMW010000001.1:0-2087 GCA_964607985.1 uncultured Eubacteriales bacterium | reverse complement strand
GTACGGCATACCCAGTTCTTCGGCCAGTGACTTGAAGTAGGCCACCGTCGCCTTGTCCAGGCGAATGGTGATGGGTTGCTTAAGTTGCTTGAGGTATGGGTTCGGCTGACCCTTCATCTTGCTGAAATCGTAATGCTGTCTCATGGTGTCACCTCCGGTTCCAGTACTCCGCCTCTTCTGCCCGGTCCGCTTTCCGCGCAGAGATGATCCGGATCACGGCGTTGTCTGCGCGAAAACAATGGCAGACGACAAGCGTCCTCAACTGGAAACTGATGCCAAGCATCAGAAACCTGTCCTCGGCCGCCGAATGATCGGGATCATAGAACCGGACGGCGTTCTCATCCAAGAAGACCGTCTGCGCTTCCTCGAAGGAGACGCCGTGCTTACGCTTGTTGGCCCGGCTCTTTGGTCCGTTCCACTCGAAACGGATCTCATTCATATGTACATTGTACGGTTTCCTAAAAGGAATGTCAAGCCCTGAGCCCACCCAAGCCGTCTCCGAATCTACCTATATCCGAGTAGCCGGAGAAGATTCTCCTGGGTGAAGGCTAAAAGACTGTCCGGGTCTTCGATGAACGCCCGAACATCCGTTTCGATGACGTTCCATCGGGCCTCGCTGACAGCCAGGTTCAGCAGGACCCGCCAATTCATTTCCTGATCAATCCTGCTCTCGTTTGTCCCATCAGTCGCCCCTCTGTCCCTTGGCGCACCTTCCCCGGTTCCTACCCTGTTCCGTTTCTGGGCCAGGGCATTCCTGAACATCGGTGGATTGGGCTCGAGCTCCGGCCACTTGGACAGAAACCAGAAGAGGTCGAAATAATCCCGTCCCTTGATATATTCGCGCGTCAGAATGGCCGCCGCTTTCCCCGCCAGGAGCGACGGGAGGTCATGGTGCTGAATGAGGACCGGGATGTGCACGTTGACGAGTGTTTTCGTGCCGGTCGCTCCGCCGGGCGGTTTGGTGTCGATCTCGAGCGCGACGGATAATTTCTGTTCTCTCCGCCCGACAAGCCCCAGCTCCGCCAGGAGCTCCGCGAACCTGAAAACAGCCCGTTGGACGGTCTTTTCCTTCCCGAGATGCAGATAGACATCGTAGCCGGCCCCGGCCAGGCCGCTTTCGATTTTCCGCATGGCGCCCGTGAACTCCTCGGGTTCCCAGTCCGTGCCGGCGGAGAAATCCAAGTCCTCCGAAAACCGGCCGATACGCCAAAGAAACCGGAGAGCTGTGCCCCCCATGAAGAAGAGCCGCGTGTTGAGGCCTTCCCTTTGCATGAGCCAGAGGACGTAATTCTGGATATACTCCCGCAACGCGTGAAGCCCGAGAGAGGGACGTTCGCGGGCGACCTGGAGAGCGATGTCTTTCATCTTTATCCCTCCCTGTTCTCCCGGATGTAGGCCGCCGCGGCGTCCACGGCCACCGCGAAACCCGGCTTGCTCACGAGAGCCGCCCAGCCTCTGAGCTTGTCCTCGTCCAGAATATTCAGATTCTGCAGGCGCAGGCCTTTAAGCCAGTCGGTTGAAAACTTGCCGAGGCGCATGGCGATGTACATTTTATCGAGCAGGGCTTTCTCCGGCCCTGCGATTATAAAGACGTCGCCGCCGCGTTCGACTTTCTCATATCCCGTAAAAAAAGCCGGTTGGACGTGGTGGTAGAAATAGCGCCTGTCCTTGGCCGTGAATTCGATGCCGCGGGCGGTCGTCATCGATGTCGGATTGAAGACCGCCTCCGGGATCAGTCCATAGAATCCAAGCGCCCACTCAAGCGATAGGTAAGAGGGCTGGACGACCGTGTTCGCGATCACGGCCTCGGAGACGTCCCTGGCCCGGTAGGGCTCCTCGATGAGGTACCAGCCCCGGCGGATCCGGCAGAGCTTGCCGGCCCGAGACCAGCGCGAAAGCTGGACCTCGATATGGGCCGGGGCATCGTCGAAAATCCGGAGCATTGAGGAATGGAAAAGCGGCCGGTCCGAGAATTTTTTCAGGAGGTTGTCCCACTTCATGTAAATAACTTAACACATATGTTAAGAAAATACAATATAGTACCGCATCATCACGTTCCCCTACCTCGCCCATGACGTCCACGAAGG